>DASXKV010000011.1 GCA_036496605.1 Gemmatimonadaceae bacterium
CGAGCGTTGCTCGCCGGCCTTCGGTCTTCACGAACCAGCATCACCAACCCACGAATCACCAACGATCAGCCACTCAATATCCGGGGTTCTGTACCAAGGCCGCGGTACTCACGTCACTCGCCGGAATCGGGAACAGAGCGCGAAAGGCGGGAATGCCGAGCAACGTCGTCACCTGGCCGAGCCTAACGAGATCCGGCCAGCGATCGCCCTCGAGAGCGAGCTCGAGACGCCGTTCCTTCTCGATCGCCGCCAGCACATCGGCCTGCGTCGTTACGTCCACGCCGAGTATATGCGGCGCAAGCCCGGCGCGCACGCGTACCTTGTTGTACTCCTGCACCGCCTGAGCAAGCTGGCCGAGACGCGCAAGCGCTTCCGCCTTGATCAGCACCACCTCCGCCAGACGGATCACGTGCAGATGCTCGGCGCCGATCGTCGTCGGGAACTTCGTGCCCTGCAGATTGCTGCTCCCGCGCGGTTGGATCGTCCACGTCTTTCGCGCGTCGCCCGTTTCATACGATGTGTTGAGATTCTTCGAGGGCTGCAGCTCGCGGCGCCCGGCGCCGAGATAGTAATACCCCATCTCGTTGTACTGCACTGGCGTGAACGCGACGCGGAAGATGTCTTCGTCCGTGTCCGTACCCGTCGGAGTAAAAAGATCGGAGTACTTGACGGTCAACGTGTCGCGTCCAGCGAGCACGATGTTCGCCTCGTCGAGCGCGCCCTGATAGTCGCCTTGATAGAACAGCACGCGCGCACGGATCGCGTGCACGGCCATCACGGTTGCCTGACGAGTGTTGTCCGTGTTCGTGATGAGCTGCCCCGCCTGGCTCAGGTCGGCGAGGATCTGCGTGTACACCTGCGGCACGGCGGCGCGTGGATATTTCGACGCATCGCTCGGGACGAGAATCGGCTGCAGTGGCAACGGAATCGCGCCCCAGTACTTCACGAGATTGTGAAAGCTGAGCGCGCGCAGGAAATACGCCTCGCCGAGGATCTCGTTCTTCTCCTCGGTCGAGAGGTCCGTCAGGCTCGGGACCTTCGTCAGGATCATGTTCGCGCGCGCGACGACCGCGTACACGGCGGTCCAGACACTCGTCGTCGTCGTGTTGTCGGCTTTGATCTCGTCGCGGCCGATGTCGTCGAGGTACTGAAAGGTGCCGCTGTGGATGGCGTTGTCGGCCGGTAGATCGCCGATGATCTCGAGATTGCGGCCGTAGTAGCCGAGTGCCTGCAAACCTGAATATGCGCCGGCGAGCGCCGCGCGCGCCGTCGGCGCGTCGACGATCGACTGGCTGGCGAGCACCTGATCGCTCGGCTCCGTCGCCAGCTCCTTGCTGCAAGCGCTGGCCGCGAATGCGATGATGAGCGCCGGAATGAAATGGCGAAGTTTCACGTTATGCTCCATGGCGAGCCTCACCAGCCCGCGTTGATGCCTATAGTGATCGTGCGTGGCTGCGGATACGCGTAGTAGTCGGTGCCGATGATGATATTCTCATCGGATCCGGCGCTGTTCACGTCCGGATCGTAGCCGCTGTACTTGGTCCAGAGCTTCAGGTTGTGTCCCGAGACGTACACACGGGCGGAGGAGAGATAGGCACGATTCGCCCAGCGCGCCGGCACGTTGTACGAGAGCGTCAGCTCGCTCAGTCGCACATAGGAGCCGTCTTCGAGGAAACGGCTCGAGATCTCGTCCGCGCCCGACGTGCAGTCGTAGCTCATGCGAGGCATGTCGGTGATGTCGCCAGGCTTCTGCCACCGCGCGAGCACGTTCGTGGTCTTGTTGTCCCACGTACATGCGCCGTCGTCGGTGAAGATTCGCATCATGTTGAAGATCTTGTTGCCCTGGCTGAACGTGAAGAAGCCGCGCAGGGCGAAGTTGCCGTACGTGAATTCGTTGCTGAAACCGCCGTAGTAGTTCGGGTGCGGGCTGCCGACGTATGTCTTGTCGTTGCTATCGATCGAGCCGTCGCCGTTCACGTCTTGGAAGATCGCGTCGCCGGTTTGCGGATCCACGCCCTTGAAGTTGAGCATGTAGAATTCGCCTAACGGCTGTCCCGCAGCGACGATGGTCGCCTGACGACCGTTGATGCCGGTAATGATCGGCTGGTTGCCGTACGTGCTGATGACGCGGTTACGGTTGAAGGTCAGATTCAAGCCGCTCGTCCAGCCCAGGCCGCGGGCGTTGCGTGGGCGCAGGTTCTCGGTGTTGATCGAGAGATCGACGCCGGCGTTCTTGATGTCGCCGACGTTGCCCCATGTCGTCGTGAAGCCGGTGAACGCCGGAATCGGACGCCGTACCAGCAAATCGTTCGTGCGCCGGTTGTAGTAGTCCGCGATCACGCTGACACGATTGTCGAAGAGGCCGATGTCGGCGCCTCCGTCGAACGCGCGTGTCGACTCCCAGCGGAGATCGGGATTGCCGATCGTCGTCTGCGCGATACCAGGTAGCGTCGTATAGGGTGCTGCCGACGCGAGCGAGAGCGACGCAAAGTCGCCGATGCCCTGATTGCCGGTGACGCCGTAGCTCGCGCGCAGCTTCACCGTCGCGTGACGCGCCAACGCCGCGGCGAACGGCTCTTCGGTCATGTTCCAGCCGACCGAAGCCGCCGGGAACGTTCCCCAGCGGTGATCGGCGCCGAAACGCGACGACCGGTCTGCGCGAAGACTCGCCGAGAGGAGATAGCGGTCGAGCAACGAATAGTTGGCACGTCCAAAGTACGACCCGAGCGTGTTGTCCGTGCTCGAGCCGTCGTAGCTCGTTATGACAGTCGCGTTCCGGATGTACTTGGTGAAGCCGCTCGTGAACCCTTCGCCGCGGATGAAATTCAGGTCGGAGTGATTGAGCTCCGTGCTCGCGCCGCCAACGACGGACAGCTTCTGTCGGTCGCTCGCGTACGCCTCGTACGTTCCGAAGACCTCGGAGACGTAGCGCGTCGCCGTCGTGTGGTCGCTCTTACCGACGCCGTCTGCGCTCTGCGCGTACGTCTGATCGACCTTGGGCGAATCCCACTGGAGCTCGTCGACCGACAACATATCGGCGCCGAAGCGGCCGGTGAGCGCGAGCTTGCTGTTCAGTGAGTACCGAGCCTCGACGTTGCCGAGCCCACGGAGCGTCCCGTACGTCGTGCTGTTGTACGCGGCGAGTGCGACGGGATTCGAGTACTTCAATCCGCTGTCAGCGCCCGCGTAGCCGTAGAAATTGCCGAAGATCGGCCGCATAGGCTGCATGCCGATCGCGTTCGTCACGATGCCGTCGAGGCTTCCGTCGCCCTCGACGCGGTTGTTGTCTTCGCGCGACAAGCCCACTGAAGTGCGCAGCAGTAAGCGATTGGTCGCGTCAAAATCGATGTTCACTCGGCCCGTCTGCCGCTTGTAATCGGAGCCGATGACGATGCCCCGCTGATCGAAGGTCCCGCCGCTGAGATAGTATTTCACTCGATCGGTGCCGCCACTCATGCTGAGCTGCATGTCTCCCACCGGCGCGCTCCGGAAAACAGCCTTCTGCCAGTCGAAGCTGTGCGCATCGTCGGTACCGGCAGTGAAGGGAAGGTCTTCGTCGTCGTTCACGGCGCTCTCGTTGAAGATCTCGACGTACTGCTTGGCGTCGAGCAGCGCGAGCTTTTTCGGGTTCGTCTGATTGCCGTAGTAAGTGCTCAGATTCACCTTCGACTGGCCGGGCCGGCCGCGCTTCGTCGTGATGAGCACGACGCCATTCGACCCGCGCGATCCGTAGATCGCGGCCGCGGCCGCGTCCTTGAGGACGTCGATCGATTCGATCTCGTCAGGGTTCAGACTGGAGATCGAAGTCACGTCCTGGCCGCCCATGCCTAGCTGGCCATAATCCTCTTGAATGATCGGTACGCCGTCGACGACGTAGAGTGGTTGGTTGCCCGCGTTCACGGACGCCGGGCCGCGCACCCGAATCGAGATGCCATTACCGGGATTCCCAGCGTTCTGGGTGACCTGGACGCCAGCCATCTTCCCCTGAATCGCCGACTCGATGCCGGCGAGTGGCTTATTCTCGATGTCGCTCGCGGTCACCGAGGCGACCGCGCTCGTCACATCGCGACGGCTGCTGGTTCCGTAGCCGATGGAAACGACTTCGGAGAGCTGCACGGCGACGGCGCGCAGCTCGAACGACACGGACGCGGTGTCGCCGGCATTGACGGCAACGGTTCGCTCCAACGGCGCGTACCCGATGCGCTGTGCACGGACTGCCGTGCTGCCGGCTGGCACATTGCGCAGGGTAAATCGGCCGGCATCGTCGGTCAGAGTTCCCCGCGTGGAGCCGGAGACGCTGACTGAGACGCCAGGGATCCCGCGTTGTGAGGCGGAATCCACGACGCTGCCGCGGACGGTCCCCTGCTGCGCGGCAAGCGGCATCGCGAGGGCGGCGAGTGCGGCCAGCATACCGAACATGCGGCCGGACCTGCGGAAGAGACTCATGGCGGAGATGGGTAAAGTGATGAGAGGTACGCTATCGGGGACAAAACGTGGCGGACGGCAGCCCACACGAGCTTGCTACGTAATTACTCGTTAGGTGCAGGTCGTCAGGCACCGCGGGCGGCCATTGTGTGTCCGCGCGCGGTGAGCGTCAAGGGTGTTGTGCCGATATAACGAGTCTATTTCCTCAGGAAGCAGTAGACGCGTCGCGGACCGGCCGTCATTATCCGCAACATCCCGAACCCACGATCCCAGATGCACTTCCGCCGTCTTTTGCCCTTCGCAGTCCTCGCGCTCACGGGCGCAATGGTCACTCCCGGCAACACCGAAGACGTCGACGTCCTCCTCCGAGGCGGCACAATCTTCGACGGGACGGGCAGCGCACCGCGCGTCGCCGATCTCGCCATTCGCGGCGATCGGATCGTCTTCATCGGCGACGCCGCCAAGGCGAATCTCACGCCGAAGCGCACAGTCGACGTTCGCGGGCTCGTCGTGGCGCCGGGATTCATCGATCCGCACACCCACACGGCAGAAGACCTGAGCAACAGCGATCGCCGAGCGAACCTTGCGTATCTCATGCAGGGCGTCACGACCGTCATCACGAACAACGACGGCGGTGGCACGACGGAGATTGGAAAGACGCTCGACGTCTGGACGAAGAACGGTATCGGTACCAACGCGGCGCTCTACGTGCCTCAGGGCTCGGTCCGCCGCGCCGTCCTCGGTATGTCGGACGCCGCGCCGACTGCCGCACAACTCGACTCGATGCGCTGGCTCGTTAGGCGCGGGATGGAAGAAGGGGCCATCGGGATGTCGACCGGCCTCTACTACGCGCCGGGGAGCTACGCGCGCACCGAAGAAGTCATCGAGCTCGCCAAGGTGGCATCGCAGTTCGGCGGCATCTACGACACGCACCTTCGCGACGAAAGCTCCTACACGATTGGCCTCATCGGCGCTGTCAACGAGGCAATTCGCATCGGCCGCGAGGCGAAAATCCCCATCCACATCTCGCACATCAAGGCACTCGGCGCCGATGTCTGGGGGCAGAGCGACGCCGTCATCGCACTCATGCGCTCGGCGCGCGCTCAGGGGATCGGCGTCACTGCCAGCCAGTACCCCTACGATGCATCGGGAACAAGCGTCGGTGCGTCGCTGCTCCCGCGCTGGGCGGAGGTCGGCGGACGCGACTCGCTGCGAACACGCATCGCCGACGTGCCGACGCACGCACGCCTAACGAAGGAGATGGAGGTAAACCTTCGGCGGCGCGGTGGCGCGTCAACGCTGCTGATCTCCTCGACGCGCGACACGAGCATCCTCGGCCGCACCCTGGAGCAGATCGCAGCGGTCAGGCACGAATCGCCGATCGACGCCGCCCTGCAGATCATCCAGCAGGGCGACGCGTCGGTCGCCTCGTTCAACATGAACGAGAAGGACATCGAGAAGTTCATGGTTCAGGACTTCATCATGACCTGCTCGGACGGCTCGGCGGGTCACCCGCGCAAATACGGCACGTTCCCACGCCTGTTGCGTGAGTACGTGTTTACGAAACACGTTCTGACGCTGCCGCAAGCGATTCATCGGTCGAGTGCGCTGACCGCACGTACACTGCGGCTCCCCGAGCGCGGCGTCCTCGCCGTCGGTAACTTCGCTGATGTCATCGCGTTCGATACGGCGACGGTCACCGATCGAGCGACCTACCGCGAGCCGACCCTGCTCGCCACGGGGATGCGCTATGTCTTCGTCAATGGCACATTAGCGGTCGATCAGGGGAATTACACTGGAGCACTGAGCGGCAGGTCACTCCGAAGAAGCTCGGGTCGTTAGCCTTATTTACGTATTCTGTCATCCTGAGCGAAGCGAAGGATCTACTGTCCTTTCTTTGAGGCCAGCCACTATCGAAGGACGCTAGATCCTTCGTCGCGGCGCTCCTCAGGATGACAAGGAAAAACCGATCAGAATGCTCTCCTTCCTGACACCCTGGGTAAAGCGACTCATCGCGGCGAACCTGATCGTGTTCGTCGTGAGCGAATACTTCCTCCCCGGTCTCAATAACTATCTCGCGTTCTATCCGCATTGGGCGTACATCCGCGCGATGCCGTGGACGTTCGTCACGTACATGTTCGCGCACGCGAGCTGGAGCCACATCATCTTCAACATGATCACCTTGGGCTTTTTCGGGCCGAGGGTCGAAGCGCAGATGGGAGAGCGCCGCTTCATCACGATGTACTTCATCGCGGGCTTGGGCGGCGCCCTTCTGTCACTGGCATTGAAGAGCGTGGCGCCGTATCCGATCGTCGGCGCATCGGGAGCGATCTTCGGCGTCGAGCTGGTTTACGCCACGCTTTGGCCGCACGATCGCATCTACATCTGGGGCGCGCTCCCCGTTCAGGCGCGTTGGCTTGTGATCGGACAGACCGTGTACTCCATCTTCGGTGGCTTCGGTGGGCTCGGTTCCCTCGGGGGCGGCGTCGCTCACTTCGCGCACCTTGGCGGCTACGTTGGCGCGTTCTTGTACCTGAAATTCATCGACTTCCGCTCGCCTCTCCGCACCTATCAGCGCAAGCTCGACACGGCAACGTTCGGCAAGCGCGGCTGGGGGTTGAGCGGCGTCGATGAGGAAATCGCGCGCTGGGAGACGATCCCGCGCGCGGGACTCCATCCCATGAACGTGGAGGAGCTCGACCGCGTGATCGCGAAGGCAAAGCGGGACGGCGTGCGAAGCCTCACGCCTGACGAGCGAGCGTTCCTCCACCGGATGTCCCTGCGAGAATCACCTGCCGACGTCAAGCCTCCGATCCAGTGATGAACCGCCGCCAGTTCACCGCAACGCTCGCCGGTGGACTTCTCGCCGGGCGCTTGAATAGTGACTCGTTAGCCAGCCTCACTCGGATCGTCAAGGGCATGGCTCCCCGCGTGAACGGCGATCGGCTGAACCGTCACCTCGCCGAGCTCTCGCGCTTCGGCGCGAATCCGCAGGGAGGAGTGACGCGGCTCGCGTACAGTGACGCGGACCGGCACGGGCGGGAGTACGTCCTCGGTCTGATGCGCGACGCGAAGCTGACGCCGACCATCGACGCCGCTGGGAACATCATCGCATCGCGGCCCGGACGCGATGCTTCGCTAGAGCCGATCCTCTTCGGCTCTCACATCGACTCGGTGCCGGAAGGCGGGAATTATGACGGCGATGTCGGCTCGCTATCGGCGATCGAAGTCGCCCAGACGTTAGGCGAACAGGGGATCACCACGAAGCATCCACTGCAGGTCGTCGTGTGGCAAAACGAGGAAGGGGGACTCTACGGCAGTCGCGCCGTGAGTGGACAGCTCACGACGGACGAGCTTCAGAACGTGAGTCGCAGCGGTAAGACCATCGCCGAAGGGATCGCTTTCCTTGGCGGCAATGTGCAGAAGCTCGCGACCGCGCGTCGCGCCAAGGGCGCCATCGCAGGCTATCTGGAACTGCATATCGAGCAGGGCGGGACGCTCGAGCGCGATCACATCGACATCGGCATCGTCGAAGGAATCGTTGGAATCAAGCAGTGGGAAGTCACCGTCACCGGCTTCGCGAACCATGCTGGCACGACGCCAATGGACCAGCGCCATGACGCCCTCCTCGCGGCGGCGCGCTTCGTCGAAGCGGTGAATCGCATCGTGACGAGTGTTCCCGGACGCCAGGTCGGCACAGTCGGCAGGATCCAGGCACTGCCCGGCGCGCCTAACGTCATTCCGGGGCAAGTCGTCTGCACGCTCGAGCTGCGCGATCTCGACGCCGCCAAAGTCGACTCGCTGTACTCGAGCATCTCGTCGGAGGCGACCCGCATCGGCGCGCAGAACGGAACGAGTTTCGCCTTCCACATGCTCCACGAGAACGCGCCGGCGCCAAGCGATCCGCGGGTGCGAACGCTGATCGCCGAGTCCGCGCGCGAGCTTGGCCTAACGAGCCGAGTGATGCCGAGCGGCGCTGGTCACGACGCCCAGGCGATGGCGACGATCGGTGCGATGGGAATGATCTTCATTCCGAGCATCGGCGGGATCAGCCACGCGCCGAAGGAATTCTCGAAGCCCGGCGACATCGTGAACGGCGCGAACGTCCTGTTGGCAACTCTGTTGCGTCTCGACGAGACGCGGTGGACGTGATCGCGATAGCCGATCATTCGTACAAGTCAGCTCGCGTGCGTGGCAGCTCCACCTGTCCCCCCGCACGCGGCTTCGCGAACAGCGACTGAACGATTCCGATGCGGCCGCTGCGGAAGCCGAACGCAGACGCGGACATGTACAGTCGCCACACACGGTACGTCGGCTTGCCGACGAGCGCGATTGCCTCACGACGACGCGCCTCGAGCCGCCGAATCCAGTTTTGTAGCGTGAGCACGTAATGCTCGCGAAGACTCTCGACGTCCCGCAGCTCGAAGCCACTTCGCTCGGCGCTCGCGATCACGGTGGCGGACGGCGGGAGCTCGCCATCCGGGAAGACATAGCGATCGATGAACTCGCCGCGCCGCCAGACCTTTGCCGCCGCGCGTGACGCGCGTGATTGCGGACGTGATGCTTCGATGCCGACGATGCCATGATTCAGGAACAACCCACCCGGTCGCAACGCCGCGTAGGAACACGCGAAGTACTCGTCGAGTCGCTTCTGCCCGACGTGTTCCACCATGCCGACGCTCGAGATCTTGTCGAACTCGGGCAGGTCGGCCAGCCGGCGATAGTCGCGCAGCTCGACGCGACAGCGGTCGCTCAATCCCGCTGCGGCGATGCGCTCGCGGGCGAGTTCCGCCTGTGCTTCGCTGAGCGTGATCCCGAGGGCGAAAACGCCATATCGCTTTGCGGCATGCATGATGAGACCGCCCCAGCCACAGCCGATATCGAGCAGTCGCTCACCAGCACCGAGCCGCAGCTTCCGGCAGATCAGCTCGAGCTTCGATTCCTGAGCGCTGTCGAGATCGTCGTCGCCCCGCGCGAAGTAACCGCACGAGTAGACCATTCGCGCATCGAGCCAGAGCGAATAAAACGCGTTACCGACGTTGTAATGAAAGCGCACCGCGTCGCGATCACGCGCCGTCGAGTGCCGACGGCCGGCGAGATGCGAAGACGCCGGCATCACGGCGTCGCCGGCCCGCTCGGGTCGCTCATCGCGTGGCAGCGCGAGAACATGTCGTGCGAGCCGGAGGAGCGCGCGTGGCGATCGCAAACGCGACGCGGCCAGATCGCCGAGGTCGGCAGCCGCTTCCAGATCGCCTTCGACGTCGACGTCGCCAAAGATGTAGCTCTCCGCTATCGAGAGTTCCGAAGGCGGCAACAGCATGCGCCGCAGGGCACCGGGCGACTCGAGCACGATTGTGAAACGTGGCGCTTCCGCCGGCTCGTCGAGGGTACCGTCCCAGAACCGGACGCCAAATCGGCGCGCGGCGACTGGTCCGAAGGCGTCCTCCAGCACGACCCTCGCCGCGGCCAGAGCCCTCCCGTCTTTCTCGGGTGGCAGCGCCTCTGAGAACGACTGCTGCGTAGTGATCGGTTGCGCCATGGGTCGACCGCGGAGCTAACGGGTACTAACGAGAGTATACGAGTGGAGGGAAGCGTCGAAAGTGGGAGGCCACCCCAAAGTCGGGGATACGTGACGTCGGAGCGGTCTTTCCCGTCGAGTCAGGTGAACGAACGGGACCAATCCGCTTCCACTCAGCTGAAGATTTCTATGCGCGTATCTCGCAGCCTTGATTCGGTATTCGCTGCCCTCGCTCTGGGCTTATCTGTCGCGCTGGCACAGGGATGCGCGAGCTCCGGATCAACGCCTGTCATGCAGCAGGGATTGACCCGTTTGCCCGCTCCGCGTACTACCGAGAGCTTCGCGGTGCTCGAGCGCGGCGTGCTCGACGAAGTCAATCGCCTGCGCTCCGATCCACAGGATTACGCGGCCGGTCTCGAGCGCGACCTTCAGTACTACCACGGAAATCTGTTTCGCCGACCTGGAGACGAGAGCGCGCTCGAGACGCGAGAGGGCACCGCGGCGGTGCGCGAGGCGATTCGGGTTCTGCGCCAGACGAAGTCGATGGGTACGCTGCGTCCGTCTTCTGGAATGACGCTTGGCGCCCGTGATCACGTGAAGGATCAGGCGTCGCGTGGGCTCATGAACCACAAGGGCACCGACGGCAGCATGGCCTGGGACCGCGTGAGCCGCTACGGCGACTGGAAGACGAAGATCTCCGAGAACATGACCTTCGGGCCGTCGACGGCGCACGACGTCGTGGCAGCGCTCGTGATCGACGACGGCATCACCGATCGGGGTCATCGCAAGAACATCCTCGATCCCGATGTAAAGGTGGTCGGGATCTCGTGCGGGCCGCACAAGGCGCTGCGAGTTATGTGCGATATGGTGGAGGCGGGCGGATTCGTCGAGCACCAGGCCGAGCATCGCTAGGGCGGCGAGTGGCTGGAGCGAAACCTTTCGCGCGCGAGTCGTAACCCGCCACTAACCACTACTTGGTCGCGGTCGCTCTCGGCAGCGCGCTCCAAATATCCTCATCCTCCGTCCCGAGCACCCAGGCCGAGAATCCGCGCAACTTCTTCTCCTGCATCAGCGCGATCTTCTTCTGAAAGCTTCGCGCGTTCTCGAGGAAAAGCCATTCGTACGTCCCGCCGTTCGGGTAATACGCGAAAGGCACTTGATCCGTCTCCTCCCATCGCATCGGCGCGTTCGCGCGCTCCGCGAGGTGCGAGCCCCACCGCCAGGTAACCGTCTCGCTCCATGAGCGCACCTGCTCGGGAATCGACGGGTCCGCGCGCGCGAACCAGTGCTGTCCATAGAGCGGAATGCCGAGCGAGAGTTTTTCCGCCGGCACGTAGCGGAGGAAGTAATCGACGTTGTCTCGCACCCACGTGAGGCCAGCGACAGGGCCCGGTGGCGTGCGGCGCGTGTGCTGATCGTACGACATCATCGACACGAAATCACTCACCCGTCCGATGGCGCCCAGGTCGTAACCACCGCGCCAACTCTCCTGGAGGAATCGGTGATAGGCGGTGGGACCAACTGCTTCGTCCGTACGATGAACCACAGCGATCGAGATGGCGAAGCCCGCGGCATGAAGTGCCGACGCGGCGTCGACGTACCACTTCGTAAAACGGTCGCGATCGAGCTCGTTGAGATTCTCGACGTCGAATTGAATTCCCCAATAGCCGTTGCGACGGCACGCAGCGACCATGGACTCGATGCTCCGCCTCTGCGCGGCCGTGTCACCGAGTAGTCGTCGTAAGGCAGGCTGATTGAACCCCTCGTTCACAAAGAGCGGCATCACCTTCACGCGATGTTCCCTGGCAAGCTTCAGCACGCGCGCATCGACGCCGCCGAAGAAGGTGCCTAGCGAGTCGACCGTGTAGCTCTGGGGGCCGAGCACGCTGATCTGGTCGATGTGTGCGACCAGACTGCGGTACGCATCCTCGCGGTCGGTGTAATAGAACAAGCGCTCGCCCTGAGCGCCCAGACGGGCAACAGCGAGGACGAGCGTCAGCGCGACGAGGCGGTAACGCATGTTGGAGGAGGGTTAGGTTTTAAATCTTCTAATCAGGGCTACTCGATACACAGTATGACAGTTAGCAGTACGACAAGATCTTACTGTGGAGCCCCGAACGTCTGAACGAAGATCAAGCGTCCGCGCGCGTCAGGCTCGAGCACGACGCCCGTCTCACTATAGCCACCGGCGAGGATGTTCGCTCGATGCCCCGGCGAGTGCATCCACGCTGCGACAGCGCTTGCCGCGTCGGTATAGCCCAGTGCGAGGTTCTCACCGAGCGCGTTCCAGGCGTATCCCGCCGCTTCGGCGCGCACGCGCGGCGTTGGATACTGGCCGCTCAGGATCACGTGATCCAGCACACCCGTCTCCGCGATCTGCGTCGCCTGAAGCTTCGCGTCGGTAACGAGCTTCCTATTGACGCGGAGCGGCGGCAGTGAGTGCTGCGCGCGCTGGAGATTCACGAGATACACGACTTCGCGCGCCATGTGGTCGAGCGACATCGGCACCAGTATGCGCGCGGGTTTACTCGCCGCCGCCGTGCGTGTGTTGCCCGTACTGGGAAGGAGAAAAGCAGATCCAAGACACAAGATCAGGGCGATGGCGATTTTCGTCGGCGTCGCGATGCGTGTCTTCTCACTCTGACGAATGTGCGTGACCAGCAGGCGCCCGAATCCGGAGCGTGAGATCACTCCGGAGCGAACGTGGCGGCGAGCTGTCGTAAATGAACGTTGTGTCACTGAACCCACCGAATAATACGAAATGCGAGTGAAGCCTCGTGCTCGGCAGAACCAACACGAGCCAGCGGCGGCTCACGTCACGTTTCGACGGCACCTCTTGCCCTACGGCCGCGAAGCGCCGAGGTGTCGGCCCCGGCCTTCGGGCACTCCGGAATTGATCATGCACGCTGTCAACTCACTTTGGGCACGAGGGATTAGCGAAACGCCTCTGATCCTGTGACACTTAGGTGAGTCTCGACCCCCAGTGCCTTTCCCCGGTACCCGGCGCCTCTTCATGTCTTTGCGCGTTCTCGTCACGGACGAAATCGATCCCGAAGGTGTGCAACTCCTCGCCGCGCAGCCTGAACTGCACGTCGACGAGGTGCCCACATTAGCCAAGCAAGAATTGCTCGCGCGCATCGGCGAGTACGACGCAATCGTTGGACGAAGCGCGACTCGAATTTCCGAAGAGCTCCTGCGCGCGGCAAAAAGACTGAAAGTCGTGGGACGTGCCGGCGTCGGCGTCGACAACATCGCGCTCGACGCCGCGACCGCGCTCGGCATCGCCGTCATCAATGCGCCGGCTGGCAACACTGTCGCCGTCGCCGAGCTGTTCTTCGGCGTGATGATTGGGCTCCTTCGTCATTTGCCGCAGGCAACGCAGACGATGCGAGAGGGCAAATGGGATCGCTCTCAACTACTCGGCAGTGAGCTCAAGGGTCGCACGCTCGGCATCGTTGGTGTCGGGCGCATCGGCAGTGAGATCGCAACGCGGGCACAAGCGTTCTGCATGGAAGCGGTCGGCTTCGATCCATATATCGCCGACGAACGATTTCGGGCGCTGCGGGTGCGTCGTGCACCGACGCTCGACGCGCTGCTGGAGGAAGCCGACATCGTCACGGTCCACACACCGCTGAACGACGAGACGAGGGGACTCATCGGCCGCCGCGAGCTGTCGATACTGCGCCCCGGCAGTATCGTCGCGAATCTCGCCCGTGGCGGCATCGTCGACGATCAGGCGCTCCTGGCGGCGCTCGACAGCGGCCATGTGCAGGGTGCGGCACTCGACGTCTATCAGGGCGAACCGCTCGCTGCCGATCACCCGATTCGCCGTGCGCCTAACGTCGTGCTCACCCCGCACATCGGGGCGTCGACCGCCGAAGCGCAACGCAACGTCGCGGTCGATGTGTGTCGTGCGGTGCGCGACGCGCTGCTGCACGGCGAGCTCTCGCGGTCGATCAACGTCGCCTCGGTTTCGTTGGGCGACGGCCGCTGGCGAGAAGTTCAGCCCGCGATGCTCGTCGCGCAGCGTGCGGCAATGGTGACGCGTGCCATCCTCGCCGATCAGGGGCTTCGGGCAGTGCGCCGGCTCTCCGTCCGCTGCGGTAGTTCCCTAATAGATGCGGGCGATCTCTTGTTATCGGCGGCGGCGGTCGGCGTGCTCGCGGGTGTCGTCGAGACCGATCGCTTGAACCTCATCAACGCGCGTACGTTGGCGGAAGCTCGTGGCCTCGAGCTCTCCGTCGCCGAGGCAGCGACTGCTCATCCGTATTCGGTCGACGTCTCGCTTTCCGGCGGCATGCAGGAGCTTGGAGTGGCGGGAAGCGCCGGACCCGATAGCGGGCCGCGCCTAACGCGTATCGGCAGCTTTCACGTGGACGTGACGCCGCGGCAGACGCTCATCGTGCTCACGAACAACGACGTCCCGGGCGTCATCGGGCGTGTCGGCACGCTCCTCGGCGACGCGGGCGTGAATATCGCCGAATATCACCAGGCACGTCTCGCTCAGGGTGGTGAAGCGCTCGCAGCGATCTCCGTCGACGGCACCGCGGGTGCAGATATCCGTCGCAAGCTGCTCGAGCTGCACGATGTGATGACGGCGACGATCGTTCGGTTCGAGGGGCTAGGGGCGTAGGGGCCACGGATGCTCTCTACCGATGTCGGCGTTAGGCAATCGTTTGCGCGGGATGCGTCCGGGCTCGAGATGATACCGGAGGCCGTCGCGCGACCGGCGAACAACGGCGAGGTGCTCGAGGTCCTGCGGTCCGCGCACGCCGAAGGAGGGTTCGTAACAGCTGCCGGCGGGCAAACCAGCACCACTGGCGCGTCGATTGCCGACCGCGGCGTTCTCCTGTCCCTGCGAGGGCTCACCGAGATCGGCGAGATCGATCGTGACCACCTAACGGTTCGTGTTCAGGCCGGCGTCAACGTCGGCGATCTCAAACGCCGGCTCGCGACCGAAGGTCTGCTGTTCGCGCCCGATCCCACGAGCGAAGAGGACGTCACCGTCGGCGGCGCGATCGCGTGCAATGCATCCGGAGCGCGCAGTCTGCTTTATGGCGCGACGCGCCAGCATGTCGCTTCGCTCCGCGTCGCACTCGCCGACGGAAGCGTCCACGAGCTGCAGCGCATCCGTCTCGAGAAGAACACCGTTGGCTATGCACCGATTCACGAGCCGGTCGATTGGTTCATCGGCAGCGAAGGAACGCTCGGCGTCGTACTCGAGGCCGAGCTCTCGTTGCTTCCGCTTCCGGCAAGTGTCACCGGCGTCGCGATTCCATTCGCTCGTGAGGCAGAGGCGCTCGACTTCGTCGTTTCGGCGCGCACGTCGACGGAGGTGTCGGCGCGCTGTCTCGAGTTCTTCGACAACGCGGCACTTGGCGTGGCGCGCGGCGCGGAGCGGAACGATCAATGGGTCGCGGGTGCCGGCGCGCTCGTGTACGTCGAACAGGCGGTCGCTGCCGGCTCCGATGTGCCGCTCGAACGCTGGCTCGCTTTGGGCCAGCAATTCGGCGCGGTGGAGGAAGACATGCTCGTCTATGAAGGGGAGTCTGCCTTACGAGACGCTCGCCGGATCCGGCACAGCGTTCCCGCGACCATGAACGAGCGCGGCGCGAGATCGCGCGCGGCGGGTGGACGCAAAGTCTCTACCGACTGGGCCGTTCCCTTTCGACGGTTGAAGGATGCGATCGCCGCCGCGCGGCGCTTCGCCGGCGACGCGGGCCTCGAGCCACCCGTGATTTACGGCCACGCCGGCAACGGTCACCCGCATCAGAACTTCATTGCCCGCGACGCAACGGAGCTCGCGCGCATCGAGCGGGTCGTCGAGTCGACACTGCGTCACGCGTTATCGTTAGGTGGAACCGTCGCGGCGGAGCACGGCATCGGGAAGCTCAAGCGTCGCTGGCTGCCCTTGCAGCTCACTCCGCTGCAGCTCGGTGTCATGCGCGCGATCAAATGCGAGCTCGATCCACGGAGTATGCTCGCGCCGGGCAATCTGTTCTGAGCACGACCTTGACGTGACGCCAACGTTCTCTTCAGTCGTGATCGACGTCGACTCGACGCTCTGTGGTATCGAGGGAATCGACTTCCTCGCCGAGCGCCGCGGCGGTGACATCGGAGCGCGAATCGCCGCCCTCACCGATCGGGCGATGCGCGGCGACGTCGCGCTCGAATCGGTCTATGGCGAGCGCCTGGCGATCGTCCAGCCTTCGGAGGCCGATGTCGCCGCCCTCGCAGATGAATATCGAGAATCGCTCGCGCCCGGAGCGGCGGCTGCGATCACGTCGATGCGGAATGCCGGCCTGAGACTGAATCTCCTCAGCGGTGGCATTCGCCAGGCGATCGCTCCCGTCGCGCGCGCGCTCGGCTTCGAGGACAGAGATCTCTATGCCGTGTCGCTCGCCTTCGACTCGACAGGCAGTTACGTGACGTACGACAAGAGCTCGCCGCTCACGACACAACGTGGAAAATCTGAGGTCGTCGGTCGTCTCACGGCCGAAGGCAAGCTGAAGCGACCGATACTCGCCGTCGGTGACGGCGCGACGGATGTCCCGCTCCGAAGCATCGCTGACACCTTTGCCGCGTACACCGGTTTTGCACGGCGGCCGAGTGTTGTTGCGAACGCCGATCTCGAGATCGCGAGTTTCGCCGAGCTCGCGCGGTTCGTGCTCGCTGCGGAGGGCTAGAGTAGCTTGATGCTACCACCTGGCACCCGGCACCTGGTCCCCAGCCATTTCTCCCATTTCATTCGGAACTTTCTTCCTTCCCGGGCCCACTGAAGTACGCCCGGAAATCCTCGCCACGATGACGCGGCCGATGATCGCGCATCGTGGACGCGCGTTCGAGGAACTGTTCGCTCGGCTCGAGGCCGGCCTGCGTGACGTGTTGCTCACAGCGCGGCCGGTGTACATCAGCACGTCGTCGGCGAGCGGATTGATGGAGGGCGCGATTCGCAACGCGCCGACCGGGCCGATTCTCTCTCTGGTGAATGGCGCGTTCTCAGGCCGCTTCGCCAAGATCGCCCAAGCATGCGCGCGCGAGGTGGACGTGATCGAGGCGCCCTGGGGCGAGACCTGCGACCTCGACGACGTGGACCGACGACTCGGTGCGCGTCGTTATGCAGCGGTAACGGTCGTGCACTCCGAGACCTCGACGGGCGCGCTCACGGATGTGCGCTCCGTGAGCGAGCTCGCGCATCACCATGGCGCGCTCTGCATCGTCGACAGCGTGAGCGGCGCCGGCGGCGCCGAGCTGCGCTTCGATGCATGGGGACTCGATTTCGCACTCACCGGGTCGCAGAAAGCGCTCGCGCTGCCGCCCGGCTTGGCGTTCGGCGTCGCTTCTGCCGAATTCGTTAGGCGCGCACGTGGAGTGACGGACCGCGGTCTCTACTTCGACGTCGTCGAGTTCGAGGAGTTTGCCGCGAAAAACCAGACGCCGGCGACGCCCGCCCTTTCGCTCCTCTACGCGCTCGACGCGCAGCTCGCGGACGTGCTGCGTGAGGGGATCGAACGGCGCTGGGAACGCCACGACTCGATGCGCGACGCGACGGTTGCGTGGCTCAAGCGCGCGGTGACGCGCGTCGACCTCGATATTGCGATCCTCGCTCCGGAGGATTCACGGTCGCCGACGGTCACAACGATCACTCTGCCGGAAGGACTGAAAAGCGCCGACGTCGTGAATGGCGTCGCCCGGCGCGGCTTCGTCATTGGTGGGGGCTATGGGAAACTCAAGGACACGACCATCCGCATCGGACATATGGGCGATCACACGCTTGACACGTTGCGCGGATGTTTAGCAGAGTGTGAAGATGCGCTACGGGATGTGGGCGGGATCAAGTGGTGATGTTGGTGGTTGGTGATTGGTAGTTGGTGATTCGTGAATAAGAAAAGGCCGGCGCAAAGCACCGGCCTTCTCCGATTTCACCAACAACCAATGACGAACTACCAATCACTTCTTCGGATCGTGATCATCATCCGATCCAAAATTGAACCCCGTATCATCGCCGCCACTCATCCGCTCGACGCGTAGCACCTGTTTGTACGTGCGACCGCCGACTGTAAGCGTTACGAGATAGTCGCCCGTGTTGACCACAGGCGCCTGGCCCGCGCCGCGACCGCCGCCGCCGAAGCCGAACAGCGCCCCGAATCCACCACCGCGGCCGCCACGCTGGCCCGCCGGACGCAAAAGGTCACCAAATTCCTGCGCGCCGCCAGGAAATGACGCGAGCATATCCTGTATGTTCTCCTCGCCACCGGCCTGCGCACGTTCGCCCTGCGCCGCTGCACCCCGGGCGCCGGCGCCGACGAATGCGCCTTCGCCTGGTCGCGCGACCCAGGCACCGCCTGCGCCACCGCGACCACCGCCGCCACCGCCGCGGCCGAAGCCGGGGTTGCCGCTCGCGATCATCTGACGAATGCGATCGAGCTGCGCCTTCGGCATCGTTCCCGCCTTCTCGAGCGAGTCGAATACGAAGTTCATCCGGTTCGCCTGGACGATGCTGTCGCGCTTCTGCGAGATCGACAGCACGCGCACCGGCGCCTTGCCGCGGAAATCCCACGTGACTCGATGCAGACCAGCCGTCATCGGACCGTTGAGCGTTCTCACCGTGTCGCCACGCGCGTCAGTGACGACGATCCGCGCCTGTTCGCGCGGTGCGCGACCGCCGCGACCGCCGCTCGGCGTCGAGCCATTCGCGTCGCTCGCGTTGCCCGCCTGCGCGGCCGCCATGCCCGCCCCCGGAGCGATGCGATACACGATCTCCGCGCCGTATGGCGGGCTCGGTGCGTTGAAGAACTTCTGACCCTCTCCGTTCGACGAGGCACCGATTGCCGGACCCTGTCCGTACTCGAACGCCGTCGTCGGCGCGAACAGATGCGTGTTCTCCGCTATGACCCTCTTGCCTGAGTCACCGGCCATCTGCTCGAGCGGAGCGACGTCGACGATCCAGAACCCACGGCCGTGCGTCGCCGCGATCAGCTCGCGATCGCGTGGATGAATCTTGAGATCGTACACCGGCACCGTCGGCATACCGCCGTTGAACTTGTGCCAGCCCGCTCCGCGATCGAGTGAGACGTACGCCGAGCGTGACGTGCCGATGTAAAGCAGATCGCGGTTATAAGGATCCTCACGCACGACGTGCACGAAGTCAGCGGGACTGTCGTGAGGTAGCCCGCCTGCTATTGATCTGAACGTCTTACCGGCGTCGTTCGTGACATAGACATACGGCGTGAAGTCATTCCACCGGTGATTGTCGAAGGTGATATAGAACGTCGTGGTATCGAAGTGCGAAGGCTCGATGCGGCTCACGTACACATCGCCCGTCGGCAGGCCCGCGAAGCGCGTCGTCGGAATCTGCTGCCACGTCGAGCCGTCGTTCTGCGTCGTCCACACATTGCCGTCGTCCGTGCCGGCATAGAGGAATCCCGGCCGGACGTACGATTCTGCTAACGCGACGACGGTGCCGTATGTCTCTGCACCTGTCGCATCGAGACTGATTCCTCCCGTCTTGTTCATGCTCGTGTCGATCCGACCGAGATTCTTCTTCGAGAGATCAGGCGAGATCGGATACAGATTGTCTCCGCGCTGCGTCGACTTGAGCACGCGGTTGCCTCCGATATAGAAGACGTCCGCGTTGTGCGGCGACAGGAAGTACGGCGTCTCCCAGTTGAAGCGCAGGTCGAGCTCGGCCGAGTCAGCCTTCTGACGGTCGCGGTACGCTGCGATGCGCTGGCTCTGCTCCTTCGTCGCCGGCGAGTTCGAGTCGCCACGCGTGATGAGAATCGAATCCTCGAGCGTCTGATACAGTGGACGCCACGACGGCTTCACGAGCGACGTGCGCTCACCCGTCTTGAGATTCAATCGCGAGACGTTTCCGCCTTGCGACTCCCCCCACACGATCCACGGCTCGGTCGGATGTTGAGCGGTGTAGAAACCGTCGCCGCCGGAGATCGTGAACCAATACGCGTTGGTGACGGGACCATTCTTGCGACGGCTCGGCCCGCACCAGGCGCCGTTATCCTGCGCGCCGCCGCAGATGTTGTACGGAACCTCGAAATCGTAGCTGACGTCGTAGAACTGCCCGATGGGAAGGTTCGCGGGGAAGTCGAAGTTTCCGCCGCCGTCCCACGTGATCGAGATGCCGCCGTCGTCACCGACAATGAAGTGATCCGGATCGCCGGGATCCACCCACATCGCGTGATGGTCGACGTGAATGCCCTGCGTCGCCGTGCGGGCCGTCTTGCCGCCGTCGCTCGAGACGAGCACAGGCGTCGACGAGAACCACACGTGCTCCGAATTGCGCGGGTCGACGCGAACCTGCGAGTAGTAGAACGGCCGAGTGTCGGCGTCGCTCCTCTTCTCCCATGTCTTGCCGCCATCCGTGGTGCGGTAGAGACCATTGCCGAGCTTCTGCCGCTTCGCGCCCGCCACGGCCTTCTGGCCGCGGATCGAGTCGGCCTCGACCATCGCGTAGACGATGTCCGGGTTACCAGCGAAGATCGAGAAGCTGATGCGTCCCTTCTGAGTTTCGGGGAAGCCGCCGCCTTTGATCTCCGTCCAGGTGTTGCCGGCGTCGGGGGACTTCCACAGGCCGGAGCCAGGACCACCCGAGGTGAGGAAGTACGGACCGCGCACGCGCTGCCAGCTCGACGCCCAGATCACGTTCGGGTTCTTGGGGTCGATGCCGACGTCGATGAAGCCCGTCTTGTCGTTGATGAACTTCACGAGCTTCCACGTCGCGCCGCCGTCCTCGGTCCTATAAAGCCCGCGCTCGGGATTGGACTTCCACGCAGCGCCCAACGCGGCAACGTAAACGATGTTCGGATTCGTCGGGTTGACGGCGATGCGGCCGATATGCTGGGTCTTCTCCAACCCAGCGAGCTTCCACGTCACGCCGCCGTCCGTGGACTTGTAAATACCGGCGCCGGGCTCGATGGTGTTTCGAGAATTCTGTTCGCCAGTACCGGCCCAGACCTGCATCGTGTCCGAGGGCGCAATCGCGAGCGCGCCCATGGCGACGACGGGGTAGTTGTCGAAGACGGGGCGGAAAGTCACGCCGGCGTTCGTGGTCTTCCAGATGCCGCCACCAGCCGTGGCGACGAAGAAGGTCCTCGATGGGCTGGGGATGCCGGCGACATCAGCGACGCGCCCCTCGAAGTTGGCTGGTCCGACGGTTCGCCAACGGAAACCGGCGAGTGTGAGGGAATCGAGAGTCTGTGCCTCGGCCGTCATCGCAACGCTCGTAAGGGCGACGCCGGCGAGGAGTGGAAGGATTCGGGAACGATGCATACGCACTCCCAATGGGTGGGACGGGTGGAGTGGAAACGATACAGTTACGGAGCGTCCCCGGGGAGTGTTGAAGCCCGGTTTAGCGGGGTCGGATTTTCGCGCAAGGGTCTGGCGGGCGCGCCGACCAACCCCGTATTGTCCGGCACTCGATGACCTCAATGACTACCGCTCGAATAGCGCTCCCGTTCGCTGTCGCCTTCACGGTACTTCCTGCTCCCTGCAAGGCGCAGACAGTCCAGGGAATTCTCGTCAGCGAGAAGACGCGCCAGCCGATCGGGAATGCTCGGGTGTTGCTCGTCGACAGCCTCGGTCGCGTCGCGTCCGAAGCTGTTACCGACACCGGGCTAGCGGGCGCTTTCTATCTCACGGCAGAAGTTCCCGGCCGATACGAAGTGCGCATCCTTGTGGGGCGCGGCGGCCTGTCGTTCAGCCCCCGCTTCTCACTCGACTCGAATCAAGTCGTCGAGAAGACTTTTGTCGCGCCTGATTGGCCGAAGGAGATACTCGAGGCCTATCTGCCTGACGATGTCGCCAAGCCCGTCGCGCTTCTGCGGGACATGCCACGACCGCGCTATCCCGATCGGTTGCGCGCCCGGAGACGCGCAGGAGTTGCGCACGTAAGATTCGTCGTTGACTCGGAAGGACGCCCGGTCATCCCCACGTTCCAAGTGATAGAATCCGACGATCAGATGTTCTCGCAGGCGGTCCTTACCTGCGTCACACAATCGCGGTTTGCTCCCGCCGAGCGCGATGGTGTGCCCGTACCGCAGATTTTTGATTTCACAGTCGATTTCGGCTTCGGCGACGCACCGCCGAAGATCAGTGTCAAGAACGGCGTCATTGTGCGTGCCCTCGGCGTCATCCGGTGGTCGCCATAACACGCCTGCTCAACACTCATGAACAACAGGATCGAGGAGGACAGCACGATGTTACGTGTTCATAAGGTCACCACCACCGCTGCACTGGCGCTCATTTCGCTGGCCGGACTGGCGATGGCGCAAGGCGCCGCCGCCCAATCGGCCAAGCGCCCGATGACGATCGACGACATGATGGCTTTAAAGAACGTCGGCGGGGTCGCGATCTCGCCGAATGGCTCTCTTGTCGTTCACACCGTCAGTGGCTGGGAACACCCCGCCGCCAACCCGGCGAAAGGCGATACCGCGCTCGGAGATAAGCACGAGGTGAGATCGCACCTCTGGCTCGTCCCTGCCGACGGGTCCCGACCACCACGACAGATCACATTCAGCGAGCGCGGCGAGTCCCAGCCCCAATGGTCGCCCGATGGCTCGGCCATCGCCTTTCTCTCGGCGCGCGGTGCCGCAGCTGGAGACGAGCAGCCACGCCCGGAAATCCATCTCTTGCGCCTCGATGGCGGCGAGGCCGAGAAAATCACGAACGCCAAGGACGGTGTCACGGGCTTCAGCTGGTCGCCCGACGGCAAGCGTATCGCCTTCCTGAGCGTCGACTCGCTGACAAAGACGACCGACGCCGCGCGCAAGCGAAAGGACGACGCGCAGGTGTACGAGGGAGACTTCCGACTCTCCCACGTCTGGGTCGTCGACGTCGCCACGAAGAAGGAGAACGAGCTGCTGCACACGACGGAGTTCACGGTGCGCGGCGCGCCGACCTGGTCGCCTGATTCGCGGCGCATCGCCTACGTGACGACGCCGTCCACGCTGCTGCGTGACGAGCGCCGTAATGCGTTCATCGTCGACGCGACGACCGGTCAGGCCGAGCGCATCGACGCTGGCGCAGCTGTACAGGGGACGCCGGCGTGGTCGCCGGATGGACGCACGCTCGCACTGGAGACACTGCGGCAAACGCACCCGATGGTGCCGGACAGCATGCAGTTCCGGGAGATTCTGGACTCCCATCTCGAGCTCTACGACGTCGCAACGAAGCGCAGCCGCGACATGAGCGCCGGCTTCGATAATTCGCCGGGCGCGATGACCTGGAGCGCCGATAGCAAGTCGCTCTATTTCACGGCGGGCGACCACGTTTACTCGAGCGTTTTCCGCTTCGACGTCGCCAGCAGCAAGTACAGCCAACTCACGCAACGGGAGATCGTGCGCGGCGTGTCGTTCGACAAGAGCGGCGCGCACGTCGCTTTCGTGATGGACTCCCCGATATCGCCCGGCAACGTCTATGCGTCCGACGCGACATTCGCCTCGGCGCGCAAGCTGACTGACGCCAACCCGCAGCTCGTGAACTTCGCGTTAGGCGAGAGCGAAGTCGTCACGTGGAAGAGCTCCGATGGTCAGCAGGTCGAAGGCGTACTGCTCAAGCCTGTGGGATATCGCGCTGGCCAGCGCTACCCGCTGCTGGTCGACATCCACGGTGGCCCGACGGGCGCGCACAACATCGGATTCAAGGCGAACTGGGGCTCGCCCGGCCAGTTCTGGGCGGGCCAGGGATGGGCGGTGCTGTATCCGAACCCGCGCGGCTCGACGGGCTATGGCGAGAAGTTCATGCGCGGCAACGTCCCGGATTGGGGCGGCGGCGACTACCGCGACATCATGGCGGGCGTCGACGCGATGGTCGCGAGGGGCGTCGCGGATAACGACAAACTCGCGGTGAGCGGGTGGAGCTACGGCGGCTACATGACGTCGTGGGTGGTGACACAGACGAATCGCTTCAAGGCGGCGATGGAAGGCGCGGGGCTCACGGATCTCGTGAGCATGTATGGAACGACGGACATTCCGGGCTACATCGCGTCGTTCTTCAACGGCGTGCCTAACAAGCAGACGATGGAGTTCTACCGGCAGCGTTCGGCAATCACTTTTGTCGACAACGTGACGACGCCCTTGCTCATCCTCCACGGCGGCAACGACCAGCGCGTCCCGATCGGCCAACCGATGGAGTACTTCCGTCAGCTCAAGGATCGCGGCAAGACGGTGCAGCTCGTGTTCTTCCCGCGCGAGGGCCACGGCTTTAGCGAATACTATCACCAGATGGACAAGGTTCGCCGCGAGTTCGACTGGATCAACCGCTACACGTTAGGTGCTCCGAAGAGTGTTTCCTCCCGCTGAGCAGTGAAGCAAACGTACCGGGCCTGCGTCATGCCCGGTGCGCACCAACCGCTCGAGATTCGTGAGCTCCCTGCTCCCGATCTCGAGCCCGGTGCGGCGCTGCTCCATACGATGTACTCCGAGGTGTGCGGCACCGACGTGCACCTGCATCATGGCCGTCTGGACGTTCCCTTTCCAATCGTCCCCGGCCACGTATCGGTCGGGACCATCGCCACATTACGAAACGGCAACGTCAAAGTCCGCGATGTGGAAGGGGAGCTATTGAAAGAAGGCGACGTCGTCACCTTCCTCGATGTCCACGAGACGTGCAACGCCTGCTATCACTGTCTCGTGGCCCAACAGCCGACGCGCTGCACGAAGCGTCGCGTCTACGGCATCACCTACAGCGCGAACGATGGCTTGTTAGGCGGCTGGGCACAGGGTATCTGGATGAAGCCCGGTGTGAAGATGATCCGTCTGCCGAAGAATCTCACGCCGGAGACATTCATCGGCGGCGGCTGTGGTCTTGTTACCGCGCTTCATGCCATCGATCTCGCTCACGTTAGGCTGGGCGAGTCTGTCGCCGTCCTGGGCGTCGGACCGGTTGGGCAATCGATCGTGGCTCTCTCGGCGCTCTCGGGCGCGAGCGATGTGATCGCCGTCGGCGCGCCGGACGATCGTCTCGCCTTTGCGCGCCGCATGGGAGCAACGCAAACACTCGGCCTCGACCTAACGAGTGGCGACCGCGTTGCCGCAGTGCGTGATGCAACGAGGAGCCGCGGCGCCGACATCGTGATCGAGGCGAGCGGCAGCGCTGACGCAGTGTCCCAGGCGCTCGACATGGTGCGTGACGGCGGACGCGTCGTCATCTGCGGCCACTACACCGACAACGGTCCCGTCCAGATTCATCCCCACTGGCAGATCAACCGCAAGCACGTCGAGATCCACGGCTGCTGGGGATCGCAGTACCATCACTTTCACCGCGCGGTGCAGCTCGCGTCTCGATTTGCCGATCGCGTGCCCTGGGCCGAAATGGTCAGCGGACGGTATGAGCTCGATCATGCCGGTGACGCTCTCGCAGCCGTCGAATCGCGAGCTGCGATCAAGGCGCTGATCGTGCCCTGACCGCTCTCCGCGATAACGGTTGGTCCCGGCCGAGCCGGTGTCCGCAAATGGGACGGCGCGAGTTGCGCCACCAGAGCGGTTTTGCAGTATTGCGGGCGATGTACTCGACTTGCCTCTTCTGCAACACATCACTCGGGACCAACGACCAGATAGCGGCGTTTCCCGTCGGCCATCGCCTCGCGTACGACCCCGCGCGCGGACGGTTCTGGGTCATTTGCATCCGTTGCGGACGATGGAACCTCTCGCCTCTCGAGGAGCGCTGGGAGGCGATCGACGAGTGCGAGCGCTTGTTCCGCGGAACACGTTTGCGCTACTCGACTGACAACATCGGTCTCGCCCGCATCGCCGAGCATCTCGAGCTCGTGCGCATCGGGCCTGCCTTGCTGCCCGAGATCGCGTCGTGGCGCTACGGCGCCAGGATCGAGCGCCACGCTGCCGAGACCAATGGCAGTCGGCAGAGGAAAGCACTCGTCCGCGGCGGCGCTCGGCTTCCCGTCTGGATTGCGCGTCGCGCCGCCGCTGCTCTTGCCGGGTACGCGACGACCGTCGGCTTGAGCGATGAGGCGATGCTCAGGCTTCGCACCTTTCGCCGCGGCGACGCCGTCCTGGCGCGTGCCCTCGACGAATCCGGCTTGCCCATCGTCATTCGTTATGCACACCTCGGCGCCGCCGAGCTGATTCGCCCGGACCGTGATGCGCCGTGGCGGCTCGTCGTTCGCCACGATAGCGGCGTCTCGCGACTTTCCGAAGGCACTGGGCTGCGCACCGCGGGCAAGATGCTCGCCTCGCTCAATTTTGGCGTCGCGAGCAACGCGGAAGTGCACCACGCGATCGCGAAGCTCGACGAAGCGGGCGATCGCGAAGGCTACTTCTCGCGTGTGGCCTCGCTCGCGATGCGCACGCATTGGGGACGCGTCCCGGACGCGCCGGACGAGGGACTCATCGAGCCGGCGGGGTCCAGCTTCGCCGAGCGCATCGCACTGCAGCTCGCCAACCGATCATTCTGGGGGCGCGGTGGTACCGGCAGCGACGAGACGACACCACTTTTCCGGCTGCCCTCGGTGGATCGTCTCGCGCTGGAAATGGCATCGAACGAAGACATCGAGCGCCGCGCCCTCGAGGGCGAGCTCGCATCGCTCGCCGAAGCGTGGAAAGAAGCAGAAGAGATCGCGCACATCTCGGACGAGCTGTTCGCGGACGAAGTGTTCGAGGAATTCAAGCTACAATACAAGCAGCGTGTGAGACGGGCTGACGAGACGGACGGAGAGTGAGGTGCTTGGTGCGAGGGTGATAGGTGTTGGCCTTGCGCCGTTATCCTTCTAGCACCCATGACCTAGCACCTCTTCATCAATGCTCAGGGTCCTAATGCGAAAATGGCACGTCTTCGTCGTCTCGCTAGGTGTTGCGGCCTGTAAGCAGGTAGGAACGAACGCCGACACGACCGCGGCGCGGAATGCACAGAGCGGCACGCCGATCGTGGCGGACGCGCGCATCGGCACGCCAAATCCGCCAACGGGCGTCGCCGAAGGCGACTGGGCGATGCCGGCGCGCGATTACGCGAGCAGCCGATACAGCTCCCTCACGCAAGTCACGTCCGCGAACGCCAAGAATCTCAAGGCATCGTGGACATTCTCGACCGGTGTACTGCGCGGCCACGAAGGACAGCCGCTGGTCGTGAACAAGACGATGTATCTGGTGACACCCTACCCTAACGTCGCCTACGCCATCGATCTCACTCAGCCCGGATATCCGCTGAAGTGGAAGTATCGGCCGGAGAATTCACAGGCTGCCGTTGGCACGGCGTGTTGCGACGTGGTCAACCGCGGCGCGGCGTACGCCGAGGGTAAGCTCGTTTATAACTTGCTCGACGGCCACACGGTCGCCGTCGACGCCGAGAACGGCAAGCAGCTCTGGCGCGTGCAGATGGCGGATCTCAATCGCGGCGAGACGATCACGATGGCTCCGATCATCGTGAAGAACCGTGTCATCGTTGGCTCGAGCGGTGGCGAGATGGGCGTCCGTGGCTGGATCGCCGCGCTCGACCTCGCTACGGGTCGTGAGCTCTGGCGCGCCTACAACACCGGCTCCGACGCCGACGTCAAGATCGGTCCCCGCTTCAAGCCGTTTTACGCAACCGAGCGTGGCAAGGACCTCGGCCTAACGAGTTGGCCCGGTGACGCGTGGAAGATCGGCGGCGGCGCGGTGTGGGGCTGGCTCTCGTACGACCCGGCGCTCAACCTCGTGTATCACGGAACGTCGAACCCGGGACCGTGGAACCAGGATGTCCGCCCCGGCGACAACAAATGGACGTGCGCGATTCTCGCGCGCGATGCCGACACTGGGGAACTTGTCTGGGCGTTCCAGGTCACGCCGCACGATCTCTGGGATTACGACGCGGTCAACGAGAACATCCTCGTCGACATGCCGGTGAAGGGACAGGCGCGCAAAGCCCTTGTCCACTTCGATCGCAACGGCTTTGCGTACACGTTGGATCGAGCCACTGGCGAGGTTTTGCTCGCGCAGCCCTTCGTCCCGATGAACTGGGCGAAGTACATCAATCTGCAAACTGGCCGTCCGGAAATCGATACGAGTAAGGCCACGAAGCAAGGCAAGCTCGTGAAGAACATCTGCCCGTCGCTCGAGGGCGGAAAGAACCAGCAGCCGGCAGCGTTCTCGCCGCAGACGGGACTCTTCTACGTGCCGACGAACAATCTCTGTATGGATTTCGAAAGTCGGCCCGTGAGCTACATCGCGGGAACGCCGTACATCGGTGCAAACGCCCCGGAGACGGGCGGTCCCGGCAACTACAAAGGCGAGTTCATCGCGTGGGACGCGGCGAACGGACGGAAAGTCTGGGGCGTTCCTGAGCCGTTTCCGGTCTGGGGCGGCGCTCTCGTCACGGCGGGTAACGTCGTTTTCTACGGCACGCTGGATGGTTGGTTCAAGGCCGTGAACGCGCGCACGGGCGAGCTGCTCTGGCAATTCCGCGTCGGATCGGGAGTCGTTGGGAATCCGATCACGTACCTGGGCCCGGATGGCAAGCAGTACGTCGCGGTGTACTCGGGCATCGGTGGCGATATGGGTTTGCTCATCGCCGGCGACGTGGCGGCAAACTTGCCATTCGATGTTCGCGAACGCGGGACGACGCTGCCAGATCTGGCGCGATACACGTCATGGGGGGGAATGCTGTTCGTGTTCGCGCTGTAAGCTGGCATCTCGTGGGTCCGACGACTCGATCACGAATTACGCGCGGGGGCTCGTTATGCGGCGATGGCTTGGCTGGACGGCAATGGCATTCTTGGGCGCCTTGGCCGCATGCGCCCGAACCGGTGACGCCGCCGAGGCGCGCGAGCCCGGGATTGTTAGGCGCCAACAGCAGGCGACCGCCGCGCCGCCCACCTTCGTTCAACACCCTGACAACATCCAGCCCGGGCTCACCCTCCACGGCGGATTCGCCCAGCTCACCAATCCCTTCGACGGCGATCGCGGAAAAATCAAGGAGGGCGCCGCGCTCTTCGTCTCCTACAATTGCATGGATTGCCACGGCGCCGACGGCTCCGGTGCGATGGGACCGAGCCTCGCCGACGGGCGCTGGCATTTCGGTGGAACCCCTGGCGAAATCTTCCAGTCCATTTACGAAGGGCGGCCCGAGGGCATGCCCGCGTGGGGAGGTCGCATCGCCGACGACCAGATCTGGCGACTCGTCGCCTATGTTCAATCGTTAGGCGTTGGCAAGGACGTCTCGACCGAGAACTTCACTGGCAAGACGATTCAGAAGATGGGACACTGATTCATCGACCGGCAGCGTTTTCGGCGACCTCGGGAAATCGCGTCCCCACCGCACTCAGGTATTGCTTGATCGTCGCGTCGTGTCCCATCACGAAACGCGACACGAATCGAAAGATCGGATTGTACACCTCGCCATCCTCGGTAATCCGAAGTGTCGTCGCGCCGTCCCCTGCCGGTGTCAGCTCGTAGGTCCACGCACCGCCAAAGGGAAGATTCGTGTCTGCAATCCGTCCGACGAGCAATTCATCCGGGACCGATCGCTCCACGACATAGGTAATCGGCGGTCCGTTCTTCGTTTTCTCCCGCCAGCGTGCGCGCCCATTGTCGTCGGGAAGGACTTCGACTCCCGCTACCTCGCGCCGCCAGACGGGGAACGAGCCGACGTCCGTGATCAGTCCGAATAACGCGCGAGGCGACGCCTTGTAGGTCCTCGCGACGCTCGCACTGTGACGAGCCGGCAGCATCCAACCCCCCACGGCGATAATCGCGATTACCACGACGAGCGTCCCGATGCCGATGTACACAAAACGCATCAGGTCCTGCCTCCTTTCGAGGACGCGATGCCCTCGCGAAAACGCCGGCACGCATCGGCCAGCGCCGTGAATCCGGCGGCGATTGCGGCGCGATCCGCGTGTGTCGCACAGCGAAGCACCGCCTCGAGCCTGACCGCTTCGAGGACCGACGTATCGCGTACGGCCCGAAGTCCTTCCAGCGTCAGGAGAATGCCCACTTGGCGTCCGTCCCCCTTCGCGCCGGCGACGCGACGGACATAACCAAGGAGCTCGAGCTTCTTGAGTGCTTCCGAAAGCGTCGACCTCGCAATGGCGAGATGCCGCGCAAGTTGCGCCGGCACACGCGCTGCATCGGGGCTGCAGTGGGCAAGGATCGCCGCGTCTCGTTGCGAGAGTCGGTGATCCGTTGACCGCTTCCGCTGGTGCCGCGTGTGACACGCGTGGTACACCTGCGGGTAGGTGAGCTGAACCTGTTCGACTGCTTGATCGAGCGTCATACCGGCAAGGTAGGACGGCGCAGGCGTATTCGTCAAAGGAACAATGTGGAGGTCGTGAGATAACTCCCGCCGTTAGGCGGAGACTGGCCGCCCGGCGAATCAGTCCATCGAAGGACAACAATCCCAAAGATGCCGCACTGGGGAGGGTCCCTCGGTATTGGTTGAAAGCCATCGCGTTAGAACCGTGAATTCGTAGGGGTTTGGCAACGTCTGTGTGTCTAGAGCAAGAGCGACCACGAGACAGCTGAGGCAGAATTATGAAGCAGCTAAAGATTTCAAGCCACCGTGCCCTGCTCGTTGCTAGCGCTCTGATGTTGTTCTTTCCCCAACGACCACTCACCGCGCAAGGACCAGGTCTGTTCGACTTCTTTTTCGCGCGGAAGGACTCACCGACCGATCCTCTCTTCGCCGGCCTGAGCCTCACTGGCTACAGTGGTGTCTGGGGATTCCGAGTGGGCGGCGCACTCAACTTCAACAACGGCGACAACGGTTCCAGTCAGAACGACCCGTACAATTACCGCTGCGATCGATCTCAATGTCGGTACTACGGCGGTCAGAGCTACGACTACGGCTATGGTTTGCCGATTGGCGTCAGCGGCTGGTCCGTCGACGCGGATCTGATTCTCGCTCCATTTCGCAATTTGCCAGTCGGTAAATCAATTCTGCTCGGCTTTTCGCCGTATGCCTTCGTCGGCATTGGCGGCGTGGGTGTGAGTCCCAACAATGCGCCCGACACGAGCCAGGCGACGTGGAGCTACGGAGTCGGCGTTCATCACGATGTGCTTGGCTGGCTCGGTCTGAGTGCGGAGGCGCGCAGCCGCAGGTCGTTACATAGCGACAGCGTCATCGCAATTGGCTCGACACGCAATTGGGAATTCCGCGCGGGATTGTCGATCAGCTTCGGTGGACATCATGAAGAATCGGTCGCAACCACCGCGACCGGAGTCATCATGCCTATCGAGTCTGCGGAACTGGATCATTTCGAGACGGCGGAGTCGGCGGCACGAATTACTGCCCGAGTTCTCGATCGTGCAGAGGGTTTGGTGGAAACGCCGTACCTCCTGGGCGGGACGGATCCAAATACGGGATTTGACGCGGCGGGGTTCGTGCAGTACGTCTTTGCACAGGAAGGCGTGTCTTTGCCGCGCACGGCGCACGCGATGGCAGAACTGGGCGATGAAATCTCGACGCAAGCTGGTTCGCTGCGTCCTGGTGATTTGCTCTTCTTCGGCAACGATGGAACCAACATCGATCACGTCGCGATCTTCGCCGGTCACGACCGAATCATTCACTCGACGGCGAGTGGAGGTGGCGTCCGCTACGACGTACTCGATGAAGGTCGGCGTGGCGAGTGGTTCTCGAACCATCTGATCATCGCGCGTCGAATCGTCGCCGAAGGCAAAGCACGGCCGCGCGTGCGGCAAGACGACTCGCGCGGCGAGGGCGAGCTCGATCCACCGGATCAGGCGCCGCGCTCCAATCGCTCGAGTGAAGAATAGTCGCTGGAACCGACAATCGATTGTTCAACAGGAAGCAGACATGAGAGGATACACAACATTGTTCGCCGCGGCGGTGCTCGCTCTGAGCACCGCCCCGTGCTCCGCGCACGCGCAATTTCGCCGCTTTCCGACTGATCAAGGATCGCCGCGGCGCACGAGCACGAACACGCCCAGCGACAACGATGCGCCTGATACGCGCACGTTGCTCGGCCTCACCCTCGGATCATCGGGCACCGATCGCGACACCTTGGGTCTGCTCGTCACCCAAGTGATGCGCGACGGGCCCGCGGATCGCGCCGGCATCGATGAGGGGAATCGCCTCGCCGACATCGATGGCGTCAGCTTGCGGCTCGATCCGTCAGACATCGGCCGTACCGGCGCGGCCGACGCCGTGATGCGCCGGCTGAACCGCACGCTCAAAGGCTTGCGTGATGGCGAACAGGCGACAATTCGTCTCTTCGGCGCCGGTCGCTTCAAAACCGTCACGGTCCAGGTGAGCCTACCAACGCCTAACGGTGGGATCACGGCGGCAACGCCGATGGCGACTCCACCATCGGCTCCCACCGCCGTCGCCGTCGCCACCGATGCATCGACTCGCGCGAACACGGTGGCCACCGCGCTCCAGACGCTCGCCGATCTGCAGGCGCAGCTCCGGCGCATGTCCGACGACGAAGGCATGTCGCCGCTCGGCGACTCGCTCGCACAGTCGGCGCGCGATCTCGCCGCGATTCAGCGGCGGCTTCGTGCCGCGCAGGAGATGCGTCGTCGCAACGACGACGTCGGTGATCGCTCATCGACGCGCCGTGCTGGCAACGTCGACGTTCCCGGGCTCACGCTAAGCCCGGTGAGCGACGACCTCGCCGATTACTTCGGCGATGGCAGCGAGCGTGGCTTGCTCGTGCTACAGGCGGATGCCTCGTGGTCGCCAATTCGGAACGGCGACGTGCTCCTCAGCATCGATGGCGCGCCGGTGAGCGCCGATCGTCTGCGGGCCGCGTTGGAATCGCGTCAGCCCGCGCGCCTCGATTTGCTTCGTCGTCGCCGGCAGATGACCGTCACGCTAAACGGTCGCGAATAAGTTCACGAAGGCGAGCACAACAGGACCGAACTGGAACGGGGAGTGCGAGAACGATGCGCCGACAACGTCGGCGCACCTGATCGCGCCCCGTTCTTCAATTCGACCCTCGGAGATCTGGCAATGACCGCACGTCCCCGTCACCTCACGTTACGAACATTGCTTTCCATCAGTGGCTGTATTCTCGCGGCCGACATCACGTGTCCCAAGAACGTGCAAGCCCAGCTTCCGGGCTCCACGAGCTATTCGTTCACCGCCGCCGCCGGCCTCGCGGTGCCAACAGGTGACCTCTCGAACACAGTGAACTCGGGCTACAACGTCTCGGTCGCACTGGGAATGCATCAGGCGCTCACGCCCTTTAGCCTGCGCGTCGAGGGCAGCTTCACCGAGATGCCATGGAGCGACAACACAGGCGAGTCCGGCGCAAAACATCGCATCTTCGGACTCGCGCTCGACGGTCTCTTTAACGTCGGCACGCCGTCGACGAATGGGGGACTCTATCTCACGGGCGGTGTCGGGACGTACGGCACAAACGACGTGAACACCTTTTTCGGTGACACGAATCGTGACTGGAATTTCGGCTTCAACGCGGGGCTCGGCTACTATCTCCCGCTCACCGGGTTCAGCGTGATCTTCGAAGGCCGCTACACGTACATCGGTAGCAACCCGAGTCAGAGTTTCTTTCCGATTACGGTTGGGGTGACGTTCTAGAGTAGAGGGTGAAGAGGGCTGAGGGTTGAGAGCTGCGGCAGAGGGTTTCACTCTCAACCCTCTGCCCGCAACCCTCTGCCCTCAACGCTCAACCCTCTTCAGGGCGTCCCCGTACTCACCGCGCCCGGCGCGCCGTCCTGCCACACGAAGTGCTGCAGCGCCTTCTTCGTCGGGTACACCTCGTCGAGCGTGTTGCCGTCGTACATCCGCCCGTTCTTCATCACGAATCGAATCGCATTCGTGTTCCTGATGTCATCGAGCGGATTCTTGTCGAGCACGACGAGATCGGCGAGCTTGCCATTCTCGATCGAGCCGAGGTCGGCGCCCATACCGATGCCCTCGGCGCCGAGGATCGTGGCGGTGCGCAGTACGTCGTGGTTCGACATACCGCCAGAGGCCATCATCCACATCTCCCACTGGTAGCCGAGACCCTGGAGTTGCCCGTGGCTACCGATACCGATTCGGCCCCCAGCCTCGACGACCTTCTTCGCGAACTGCGCGTGTAACGGGAACGCGTACTCTTCGTCCATGAACCAGCCGCCTGGTCCCGGGCTGCCGCCTGAGCCGAGTCCTCGACGACGTGTCTTCGCGTCGAGCTCTGCTTCCGGTGTGAAGCGACGGAGCTTCGCGTCGCCGTGCACGTCGGTGTGAGTGTACCAGTAATTCTCACCAAATGGCCCGCCGTACGACACGATGAGCGTCGGCGTGTTCGTCACGCCCGTCTGCTTGAACAGCTGGACGACGTCGTCGTACAGCGGCGCGATCGGTAGCGCGTGCTCGATGCCAGAATATCCGTCTATGGCGTGCGTGAGGTTGAGCTTGAAGTCGAGGCCGCCCTCGGTTGTCGGCATCAGGCCGAGGTCTTTCGCCGCCATGATCACCCACTCGCGCTGTTGGCGGTTGCCTGTCATGTACATCTTGAGCGTTTTCGTATCATAGTACGTCGCGTACCGCTTCAGCACGTTGCGCGTCTGCTCGAAGTCCTTGAGGTTCTCGCCACTGAACACGCCCGGGCCCGTCGAGTAGATGCGAGGGCCGATCATGTGGCCGGCCTCGACCTCGTCCTCGTACGTGAGCACATCCGTCGTCGCAGTCTGCGGATCGCGCGTCGTCGTGACGCCGTATGCCAGCTGCGCGAGGTACTGCCACACCTGCGCCGTGTGAATGCGCGGAATGAGCCACTGTGGGTGATAGTGAATGTCGACGAAGCCCGGCACGATCGTCTTTCCGGCGACGTCGATCACCTGCGCCCCTGCCGGCACGGTGACGCTGCCCCGCTTACCGACGGCGACGATGCGATTCTCGTGGACGACGATGTCCGCATCATCGATGACTTCGCTTCCCTTCATCGTAATCACGCGGGCGCCGCGCAGCACCGCGTTGCTTTGCGGAATGTCGCGACTCACGCCAATCGTTATGCGGCGCTCCACGGGCTTGTATCCCGTCGGCGCCGGAGCCTTCTTCGTCGAATCTGGCTTCGTGCTGTCCGGCTTTGCCGCGGGCGTGACGGATGCGCTGTCACCTTTCGCACGTGCAACGACCTTGAGACTGTCGTCGACGACCTTTGCACGATCCAGGTCGAAGGATACGAAAGCGTTCCCGATCGCCCAGTGCACGCTCTTACTATCCGCGCTCCACGCCGGAAACTCGCCGCCGATGTCGGTCAGGCGGCGCACGGGGAATGAAGCCGCAGCCGGATTCGCGACGGAGACCGTGGGCGTTGGGCCGCCGAGGTACGGAACGGTCACGACGTAGATGTCGTTGCCGACCTGCGCCAGCGCTCGGTCGCCGTGAGGAGCCATGACAACGGCCGCCGCGGGCGGGGGTGTTGGGTTCTGCTCCAGCTCATAGTGCGTCGGCATCGGCATGTCGACGCTCGTCGTATGATCGTCGTCGAGCGTGCCCGCTGGCGGCAGCGGACCCGTGACCTTGATGAGCGACTTTACATCGGTGCCGTCCCACCGCATGGAGACGAGGCCTTCCTCCTGACTGTACGCGAAGATCCGCGTCGAATCGCTCGTGAAGTGGGGATGCGTGCGGTTCCCACTCGGCCCGATGACGACCATGTCGCCGCCACTCGCCGGCACCCATACGAACTCCGTCCCCAATCCACCGCCGAAGAAGCCTAACGCTTCCTGCATATCGCGCGCGGCTGCTTTCACCGCGACGATCCGCTTCGCGTCTGGCGACCAGGCGATCTGGGAGTAGAGGGCAGGCGCCCTCGTCAACTGCTGCGGCGCACTCTTGCCGTCCGCGGCGACCCTGTAGATCTGGCCGCCGGCCTTGTCGTTCCAGGTTACGAACGCGATCGACTTGCCATCGGGAGACCAGGTTGGATCGAACTCGCCGACATCCTCGGTCGTGACGCGTCGCGGCGCACCGTTAGGCAAATCCGCAAGATAGAGCCGATTCAATGTCACGAACGCGAGTCGCTTGCCATCCGGCGAGGGCGCGATATCGCGAATCTGATGCGCCGTGAAGCTCCCCGCATCGTCGACCTTGTAGGCGAAGCGCACTTCCGGACCCACGTCGACCGACACGTCCGCCGTGAACGAGATCTTCTCCGGCTTCGACTTGTCGACGGGCACGCGCCAGATCTCACCGCCGTAGGAAATGACCACGGCCTTGTCGTCCGGTGTGAACGCATAACCCGGCAGCACGTCGAGCGGAGCGCGCGACTCCTGATCGTCGCGCTGGATGGGATAGATCAGCCAATCCTCGACACCACTTTCAACGTTGCGGATGCGCAAACCCGTGTTCGTCTCGAAACGCGTGCCGTACACCAGCCACTTGCCGTCGTGCGACAGTTGCGGCCGGAAGGCCGAGCCGTAACGGGATGACATGACCGTGTTCGTTCCCGTTTCACGGTCATAGACTGCGAGCTGGTACTGCGGGAAGATGGCGTTGTATTGCCAATCGCCCTGCCGCCGCGCGTACCAGACGTAACGTCCGTTGTGGCTCACCGTCGGGCCCGTGACCTTGAGCGCCGCCGGCTCGCGCACCAACGCCGCACCCGATCCGCCGTCGACGTGATAGATCCAGAGCTTCGCCGCGCCGCCAAGGCCGCCCGACTTCGCCGCGACGATGTACTTCCCGTCCGGCGTGAACTCCGGCGACGTGTACAGGTTGTCGTTTCCCTTCGTGAGCTGGACGGTATCCCGTTTGTCGAGCGACAGCGTCCAGATGTTATCGCCGCCGCTGCGGTCCGATACAAAAACAATCTTCTTGCCATCGGGACTGAAACGGGGCTGGACGTCCATCGCGAGGCCGCTCGTTAGGCGCGTCGCCGTCCCGCCCGTGATGGGCAGCGTATAGAGGTCGCCGAGCAGGTCGAACACGATCGTACGGCCATCCGAACTCACGTCCAGCGAGATCCAGGACCCCTTCGTTGTCGTGAAGTTCACGTGTCGCGCGACGCTCAACGGTAAATCGGGCTTCTTTCCTTTGATGGCGTCAGGCTGTTGGCCGCGTGCGGCAGCGGGGATGCTGGCGAGCAGGAACGCCGCGCCGATCCCGAGGATACGACGGAGTGACCGCATGATGATACGGGTAAAGGGTGGCGTTGCGAGGGCGGAGGGAATCGCGGCCCAATATGCCGGCCGAGTGCGCTTCAACGCCAGTCAGGGCCTGGAAGTTGACGAATCGCAAACGAATCGCGCCCGTCGATGAGGGGTAGACGCACCTTCACGTGTCTGAATCTGGAACGTCAAACCATCCTGATATCCGTTCTCGATCCATCAGTTCTCAATTCCATGCACAGAAATCCGCTCTATTCGCTGGCGATTGCCATTATTGCAGCCGCCGGTTGCTCGAGTCACGACTCCACGACGGGGCCCAATACCACGTCATTTGCGAACAATCCCTGCTCGATTAGTGGGACGCTGCAGCTGAGCGTCGCGCAGACGGCCGTCGCCGATTGTACCAATGGCGGCACGACCCTCACCGTCGCCGGCAATGGGGCGAGCTACCTTGTGGTCGCTCAGTTTCCTGTCGATCTCGTACCGGACAACTTCGTCCAGTATCACGTGAGCTCGGGAACGGCGATCTCCGCGTCCCTTGGTCTCCCCAAGACGAGCCCATTCGCCGCCCGTGCGAACAACTCCCTGAGCTCGGCCGCCGCGCAACTCGCGATAATGCGACCGCGCGCGAAACAGCTCGCCTTCGATCGAATGCTCCGCGGCCGCGCGCGACAGCAGCTCGAGAGTGGCCGTTGGAAGCCCTCGCTTTCCCTGTCGCGCGCGGTCACGGCCAGCAAAGCGCAAGCATCGATCAGCGCGACGAGCGTCCCGGCGCTCGGGAGCGTCCGTAATTTTCAGGTCCTCTCGAACGCTACGGGCACAGCGACGTCGACGGTATCGGCGCGTCTCGCCTACTCGGGCACCGACGTGTTGATCTACGTCGACACGCTCGCTCCCGCCAATGGGTTCACCTCCGCTCAGCTCCAGGCGTTCGGTCAACTGTTCGACCAAACGCTCTATCCGATCGACATCGCGGCCTTCGGTCCGCCATCCGACATCGATCAGAACGGGCACGTGATCATGTTGATGACTCCGGTTGTCAATGGGCTCACGTCAACGGCCGACTGCGCGTCGGGCTACGTCGCGGGTTTCTTCGACGAGGAAGATCTTGGCGGCGGACCGAACGACCCCACCTCGAACAACGGCGAGATATTCTACTCGATCGTGCCCGACCCAAACCACACGAAGAGCTGTACGCATTCCGTCGATGACGTGGGCTCCAGTGTGCCGGCGGTGTTCATGCACGAGCTGCAACATCTCATCTCCTTCTCGCAGCACGTCCTCATCCACGGTGGTGACCCCGAATACGGCTGGCTCGATGAAGGACTGAGCATCGTCGCCGAGGAATTGGGTTCGCTGTACTACGAGAACAAGTGTCCGGGCACGGCCTGTCGCACCGATCCGAGTCAGCTCTTCCCCGATTCGTCTCAGGGCTTCATCTCCGACTTCCTGTACGACTCGTATCAGTATGCACTGCTCCCTGACACCGCGAGCGTTACGCTGCACAGCGACGCGGATGATGGATTTTCCTGGCGCGGTGGTGACTGGCTGCTCATGCGCTGGCTGGGCGACCAGATGGGTCCGGGTATCTTCAAGCGGCTCGACGAGAATACGCTCACGGGTGTCGCCAACATCGTGAATGTGAGTGGCCAATCCTTTCCGTCACTCTTCGCTAACTTCGGCTTGTCGCTCGTGACGGACAGCCTTCCTGGACAGCCACGCACACTCGCACCGGCGGCGGATCGGTTCGTGACGCGCAACGTTCGGCAGCTCTGGAATCGTTTGTATGTCACGTCGGGAGGAAGTTCGGACGTCCCGCTCCCCTATCCAGTTCAGCTGTTCGCGATCACCGGCGATACGTCGACCGCAATCATGGATCCAGGCACTGGATCCTACTTCCGGCTCGATACGCCGACGAGCGCCGCAACCGTGACGATTCAGTTCGCCGGCCCCGGCGGCGCCGCCTTGCCCGCCGCGGTGCATCCGCAGCTCAGTATCTTCCGTCTGCCATCAGGTCAATGATGCATAACGAGCTCCGCCGTCAGCGTGTCGAGATGGCTGCGGAGGTTGCGAGCGACGTCGAATAGGGCACGAACGCGATCGACGTGTCCGTGAGCGACGCGGGAGGACGATAGCGATACCACGCCCGGTCGCCGAAACGCTCGCGCAGCAGCTCGTCTCTCGGGCCAAGGTCGCGCGCGAACACGACGTCTCCTCCAATGCGTCCGTCAGGACCGATACGCTGATTGGCGAGAAAGAGCGCGTACGGCATGCTCCCGAATGCGTCTTGCTCGACTTCGCGAAGACACGCGGGTGTCGGCGACGAGCCTCGCACGAGCGCGATCGTCTGATCAGCTGCGAGCCCCGGTACCAGTTGAGCCTTGCCGAAACGGCGCGCACGCGTCAGCACACGGCTCTGGCGCTCGCCGGCAGTGCGAGCGGGCAGACTGTCTTCAGCATCCAGAGCGGTCTGTAACGCGCAGGCATCGAGCGTACTGGCGACGTGATCCGCCTCGAACTGCTGCACCCCGAGCACGCGCAGTCGCGCCAGCAGCCGGCCGCGCCAGGATTCGTTGACGAACACCAGGGCGTGATGCAGTCCCGCCTGACGAATCTGCTCGTCGACGTCCGTTTTGAGCTTCGTGCGCTGTTCGCGATAGAGCAGGACGCGAGCGCCCGCGCTCGAGATGCCTAACGGTCCAAGCCACGACACGACAACGCAGAGTGGAAGCACGAGGAGAGTCACGCGTCGAGCCACCGGTATCTCACGCCACGCGTACGACGCAATGGCTGGCGCCTGCGCCGCGAAATAGACGAATGCGGGCAACGCGGTGAAGAGAAAGCGCGGCCCGGCGAAGAAGCCATCGAACCAGTACGCGCCGTATCCCGCGAGAAATGACGTCGCGAGTGCCGCGAGTAGCACGTCCCATCGGGATGAAATTTTCGTCGCGACAAGCCCGAGCACCCCAACGAGAACGATGACGAGCGCCGGAATCGGCCACTCGAAGAGGAACCGGTCGAGGCGCATCAGATAGCCCGATGCGAGAATCACGCCGTGCAACGGCGTGTGCAACTCGCCATTCGGTGCGAGGTGAAAGCCAATGCGGTGCGCGGCCCCGTTCAGCGCGTCGTAGCCGAAGAGGAATGGATCACCTGTCGTCCGCGCATTTGCCCAGAGGAGCAACACGACCGGCACGGCAGCCGTCGCAATCTGAATGCCGATGTCGCGCCAACGCTCGGATGCACTCGTGAGGCGCCACAGCTGAAAGCCACCTATCACGAGGCCGACCAGCGCGGCGTCCAGTGGACGCACGGTCGCGACGATGCCTAACGCGACCCCGATCATGCCGGCGCACATCCATCGCTTGCGCAATGTGGTCGCTCGATCCCAACGCGTCAGCGACGCCAGTGCCAGCATCGAGAACGCGAGCGCTGGCACGTGGTCCATCTGGCTCGCGCCCATGATCAACACCATTGGACTCAACGCGAAGAGCAGCGTTGTCGAACGCGCCGAGAGCTCGTCGACGACATCGGTCGCGAAGCGGTACATCTGCCACGTAGCGAAACCAAGCAGCAGTGGATTCACCAGCCAGGCTGCGCCCGCCGCCAGACCCACCGCCACGAACGCTGGACCGCCGATCGGATATTGCGAGAACCAGTGTCCTGCCTGATCGATGACCGGCGCGGTATTGAAGAACTCTCGATGCGCTTCGGCGGCGAGCATCAGCCGGCCCGAGAGCAGAATTCGGGCGTGCCACAGCTGCGCCATTTCGTCGCTCGTGAATGGCTGGCCGGCGAAGCAGTACTGGGCCAGCACGGCGCTGAGCACAAAAGCAAACGCCGAGACACCGACCGCGAATGCCCGCGCGGATGGTCCCAGCAACAGTTGGCGCGCGCGCCCGAGGAGACCATCCACACGCCGTCCACCCACGATCGCAGCGCCTAACGCGATTGCGACCACGATGCCGCCACGAATCATCCATTCGCGCACCGCACCGCCCCACCACCCGATTGCGCGGCCGTCCGTCAGCAGATTCGCGAGCGGCACGAGGCCAAGCACTGCGCAGAGCGCGGCGAAGCCGCCGAGCGGAGCGGCTCGAAGCAGTTGATCTCGCCGAGGGGCGTCCGGTTTCTCCAAACGTGGCGCGGACATCTGTCGCTCTCATGACGCCCGGTCCGCGCAACCCGTTACCAAACAAAAAGGCTCGGCGCGATGAATTGCGCCGAGCCCCATCGCCTAACCTCCAGCCCCTAGCCTCTCACTCATCCCTCGGTTTGCAGCGTGCTCGTGATATTCGAGTGCAGATAGTGCGCGATGATCGCCGAGGCGATGTTCGCCGCGCGCGTTCCGTGGCCGCCGAACTCCAACATCACCGCGACGACAATCTTTGGATTGTCGGCTGGGGCGAAGCCCACGAACCACGCATGATTCAGTTCGACGCCGTTCTTCCGCGTTCCGCTCTGCGCCGTCCCTGTCTTTCCCGCCAGAAGGCCCTTGAGCGCCTCACCCGCGACCGCCGCGGTTCCACCAGCCTGCGCGACGTTGGCCAACGCCGTACGCAGCTGATTCATCTGGTCGACGCTCAGGTTTAGTACCTTCGTACGCTCTTCCTTCTCGCGCGCCACGTGCGGCTTGGCGGCGTAGCCGTCAGTCGCCAGGGCCGAGTAGAAATGCGCCATGTTCACGACCGTCTGTGAGTTCTCACCCTGACCGATCGCGAGGTTCAGCGACACTGCCTGCGTCCAGCCGCCAGGATATTTCTCGTTGTAGTACTGCACCGTCGGCGGGAAGCTCGGCCGACGCTCCTCGGGAAGGTCAATTCCCGATTTCTGCCCGAAGCCGAGGTTCACGCCGCCGGCGACGAGCCGTGACACCTGGAGTCTCAATCCGAGCTGATAGAAGTAGACATCGCACGACTTCGCGATCGCGCCACTCAGATTCAAACTGCCGTGGCCATTCTTGTCCCAACAGCGCCAGGCGCGGTTGCCGAAGTAGTAGTAGCCTTTGCACGGCTCCGGCATGTGCTCGTTGAAGTTGACGGCATTGTTCTGAAGGGCGATTACGGCCGTTGCGAGCTTCCAAGTCGAGCCGGGCGGATACGTTCCCTGCAGTGCCTTGTTGTAGAGCGGCTTTCGCGGATCGGTGCGCAGCGAGTCGTAGTATTCCGACGAGACGCCACCGATGAAGCGATTCGGATCGAAGCTTGGCGCGCTGTACAGCGCGAGCACTTCGCCACTCTGCGGAACCATCGCCACGACGCCGCCTTGCAGTGAATCAGCGAACAGCTTCGCGACGAACCGCTGCAGATCCAGATCGATATTCGTGTACAGTGGCGGCGCGCCGACCGGGTCCAGCTGTCGGTCCGTCACCTCGCGCAGCACGGAGTTGCGTGCATCGACCTCGACGAATCGGCTGCCCTCGCGGCCCCGTAGCTCCGTCTCGTATTGCTTCTCGAGACCCTGCTTACCGATCTGTTGTCCCGCCTTGTAGCCCTGATATTGCGGTGATGCGAGCTCGCTCTCGTTGATTTCGCCCGTATACCCGACGAATGCCGCAACCGCGCCAGAATCCGGATAGTACCGCTTCGGTGCGGATTGAATGATCAAACTTGGAAAATCGATGCGATGCTCCTCGAGCACCGACACGACGTCGAATGACGCGTCAGGTATGATCACCGCGGGACGCGCACGATCGCGACGATATCGCCGAATGGCGGCGTCGATTTGGTTTGGCGTGAGCTCGATCGTTCCCTTCAGTCTCACCAGCGTCGCGCGGAGTGAGTCCTCCGATTTTGGCAACAGCGAGACCGAGTACCCCACGGCATTTTCGGCGATGATGCGGCCAGCGCGGTCGTAGATGATTCCCCGTGCCGCCGGCAGCGGCACTTCACGCAGTCGATTTTCCTCCGACTGCAGAACCCATTGCTGATTGCGAAGGATTTGCGTGCGGAAGAATGCGCTGAGCAGGAAGCCGATCACGATCAACAGCAGCACGCTCGCCTGCCGGCCGCGGCGCGCGACGTCGTTCGGGTGGAAACTCATGCTGAAATCATAATCGACGTTCGACTCGGCGTCCCCGCACTACATCACAGTTCGAGCTTGATCCGCTTTCACAGAGACACTGACGAGCATGGCCTCCCCGCGATACGACCTATTGCGCACTGGTCTACTCAATCTTCGTCAGAGAGTTTTCACCAGTCCATCGCATCGAGGTACGCGTGAAAACGGCCGCTACTCTACTCATCAGCCTGCTCGCCGGTTCCACGGTGGCGGCGCAATCGCCCGCCGCGAGACCGGCGGCGGACACCGTGATCAGTGGAAGTCACTTCGCCGCTGCAGAGCAGTTTCTCGAGGTCGCGCAGACCGAAAAAGGTCTACGCGACGGAATTCGGATGTACTTCGATGCGCAGGTGCAGCAGAATCCGCTGATGACGCCATATCGCCCGACGATGGAAGCGTTCGCCGCGAAGTATCTTGTCTGGAGCGATCTCAAGCCCCGCCTCGCCCGCATCTACGCGCAAGCTCTTACCGAGGATCAGCTCCGTACCGCGATTGCCTTCCAACAGTCACCGGCAGGACAGGCGTTCACGGCGCATCAGGCCGAGCTTCAGGTGGCGCTCATGCAGATCGTGCAGGAACAGCTGCGTGCCCATGGCAGCGAGCTTCAGGAGATGATCCAGGCTCGAGCCGCCGAGCTGGACAAGCAAACTAGTCCCGCGAGTAAGAAGCCGCGCGAGGATCGTTAGGCTTCGCGCCGTCGTTCTTTCCGAGAACGCTGTGCAACCGGCGCTGCAGCGTCAGTGTCGTACCGAGGTCGGAGAGAAGATTCAGTGTTCCGACTCGGCGATCGGCCGGAAGACCGACTCCATGGTCGTCCTCGCCGCAGATGAGCCACCAGGTATCCACGTCATAGCCGCGTACGATCGCCGATAGCGCAGCGAGACTCGGGCGGCTGGTCTGGCCGGCGAGTATCACTCGCAGGTCCGCTTCGCGAGTGCCGATTCGCCGCGCGGCAGTCGCGACATCGCCTCTGTCAAATCGATCGACCAGCTCGCGAACGCGAGCAGCCAGTTCTCGCCCCTCGATTGCCTCTGACATGCCCGTGGAAAGGAAAGTAGGAATGTACCTTCTCTTCACGCCTTACGTATGATCCGAGGAGTCGGAATCGACGCCGGTTGGCGGCGTGACGCGTCTCATCGGCCCCGTGTGGCGCGGGACGACCGTGGACTTTTCCAATAAATGAAACAGGCGTTCCGCGGGAAGATCTTCCCACTCGGCCGGAACGGGTGCGAGCCGTCTCAGCGCTCCGGATTCGGACTCGAAGGTGAGCCATCCTTTCTCGAAGCCAGGATTGATCACGGCGCCGCTGATCGGAACAGTGTTCCACACGTGCCAGTGCATTCCGGATGCGTCCGCGAAGTTCCTGCTTGCCATACATCCGAGCTGAAGCAAACTCGATTCCACAGCGAATTCGTCGGGCACGATCGGACCTGCTTGGGGTCGTAAGCGCTCGGCAGCCAATGGGCTTGGGCGCGAAGTGTGCTCCTCGTCACCACGCACGCGGTATCGCGAACAGGGCAAAGCCAGCCATGTCGTGGTCGGCACGTGAATTGACTGCCTTTTCAGGGCGTTCGCACAACCTCGCTGAATGATTCGAAGCGGAATCGTAGCCATAGATCAGCTGTGTGATGGCTTCCGGCCCCGCCGACCGTACCTGCTCACTGGAGGTGCCGGCGCGGGCAAGACGATGTACGCCCTCCAGTTCCTCAATCAGGGGCTGCGCTCTGGTGAGAAGGTACTGATGCTCACGCATGCCGATCGCACGGACGTTCTGTCGCAAGCCGACCATCTCGGCGTTCAGCTACACGACGCGCTTCGTGAGAATCGTGCAGTCGTCATGCGCTACCGGCCGGACTTTGCCAGGCGCCTTGCGCGCGCCGGCACGAGCGAGGGCGCGTTCGCCGACCTGCGGCGGGTCATCGGTGAGCTGCGCCCACGCCGCATTGCAATCGATCCGTTCGCGCCGCTCCTCGAGGACGGCTCTGCTTCGCCTGTCCCCGCCTCAGCGCTCGCGGAATTGCTCGAGCTCAGCCAGGCGACAGCTCTGCTGACCTATTCAGAGGATCTCGGCGCAAGCTACGATCGTCGGCTCGAGCCGCTGTTGCACGCTGCCGCGGGCGTCTTTCGCATTGCGCGCGAGCATGGGCCGCTCCGCACACTCGAGATCGTGTCGCTCCGTCAGCCGGCGGTGGCAACGGGCGTGCTGCTAGAGGCGACTTCGCTGCCTAACGAATCGGTGACGTCGCCCACGAGGCCGCTGCATCTCGTCCATGTCGTCGAAGCGCCGACCGAGGAGCTGTTGACGACGCTCCGCCTCCAGCACGAAGTCGAGGTGTATCGAGATGTGTCGAGCCCCACGGCCGTGGCTGGGGCGACGCTGATCATCGAGACGGATCATGCTACGCTCGATCGCGCTCGCGAACTGCTGCGGTCGAGCCTGCACGAGAGGCGGACGCCGATCGTGGTCGTCACGCGCTTCAATCTTCGCTCGCTCGACCGTGCGCGGCTTCTCCGCGACGGTGCGGACGAGGTGCTCGCCGGCGATATGGGCGCTCCGGAGCTGCTGCAGCGCCTTGCCGCAGCGCTGCGTCGTGGCCACCTCGAACGTCCGCCGGTTGCCGTGCACGAAGACGAAGGGCTCACGCAGGCGAGCTTCGCCGCGCCGGGGGAGCTACTCGACGCCGAGCGTTTCTCGGCGGCCTTGCGCGAGCGCGCGGCACACGACGACGCTGTACCGTTCGCCGTCGCGCGCCTAACGATTAGTGGCGACACGACCGCACTTCGGGCACTCGGCGTTCTCGCCCTTGGATCGATGCGCGTTTCCAGCGGTGATCTGGCTGCCCTCGTCGACGAGAGCATCGCCGTATATCTCCACGGCGCAGGCCGCCGTGACGTGCCGGCATTTGTCGATCGACTGCGTGGACGGCGCCCTCCGGGTGCGCCGCCACTCCGTGTTACCTCCGCATATTTTCCAAGCGATGGTGCTGCCGTGCGGCAGCTCGTTGAGCCGTTGAAGGTTCGTTGACATCATGCGCTACGCGCTCGCGTTTCTTCTCGCTGCCGTTTGCCTCACGGCCGGAGCGATCGCCACCTTCGCCCACATCAGCGCCGTGTCGCTCGCGTCGGCGTCCGCGCCGAGCGGGCAGCTTGTCGCCGACACCGTGCCGACACGAGAAATCGCGACGCCCATCTCGCCGACCGCTGCGGACTACGCTCGTTATGCGGAAGGCGATCGCGCGTGGCGTGAGAAGTACGCGCGGCAGTATTCCATTGCCGAGCTGCGCGCCCGCGGTAATGGCAGGCGGACGCCGCGCGAATCGATGCAGGACTCCGTCTTCATGCTTACCCGACATGGCGATCGCGACGGTGCGATCAGGGAGCTCGAGCGGTGGGTTCGTGGCCATCCGCGGGATCGCGAGTCCTTGCTGTCTCTCGCGCGATTGCTGAATGAGGTCGGCCGCACCAATGACGCGGTCGTCCGCTATCGCGAGATTCTCGCTCTTCAACAGCACGTCAACTAGCCGATGCGCCTTGCCGTTCGCGCCGCGTTGATCGGCCTCGGACTCTGTGTCGCCGCGTCGCCGGTACACGCGCAGCGGACGAATCGCGGTCGACGCGCGCCGTCGAGTCAGGGTAGTGCGACGGTTCGCGCCGAGCTCGCGACGGTCCTGCTCCAATCTGGGCGCTATGACGAGGCCGCCCGTGAGTTCCGGCAGTTGCTGTCGCGCGACCCATCGAGTTTCGAATATCGGCTTGGTCTCGCGCACGCCCTCGCGTGGGGAAATCATCCGCACGAGGCCGAACCCGAGCTCGTGCAGCTCCTCGCAAAGCGTCCGGCTACTCCCGGGCTCGACTCACTCTTGCGCGCCGTCCGCGATGCGTACGATCCGCGCGCCGTCGATGCGGCGCAGTGGGTCGCAAGCGATCCGTGGTACGCGCCCTATCGACTCGCTCTCGCGCGTGCCCTCGCGCGCGAGGGAATGTCTCGCTTGGCGATCGCGCATTACGACACGCTGCTCGCGCGTCCAACGACGGACCACATTCCCGACCGCGGCGCGCTCCTGCGTGAGATGGCGGACGCGTACGTCGTCGCAGGTGATCGGCTCGGTGGCGTGGACAAACTGCGCGCCGCGTTGGCGCTTGCTCCCACGGATACGGCGCTGCGTCACACGATTGCATCGATGCTCGCCGACGCGCGGCGCAACGCGGATGCCCGCGCACAGTACGACACGCTGCTCGTTGAGGCACCCACCGGCCCGCTGCTGCTCGAGCGGGCGCGTCTTCGTCTCGCGTTAGGCGATCGCGCCGGTGCCGATTCCGATCTCTGGGCATCGGCGAAGCTGCAGCCGACCGCCGATGCGTATCGCTTGCTTGGTGACCTGCTCCGCGAGCGTGGCGACTACCGCGGTGCGCGCTCGATGTACGCCGCCGCGCGCCAGGGTGCTTCGCGCGATCAGCGTACGGCCGTGGCCGAGGCTCTCGCGCAGCTCGACCGCGAAGAGCGGCCGGCGATGCTCGCACCGTCGATCGGCGACGATCCGGGCTGGCGGCTGTCCGAGGACGCCGCCGCCGACAACCTCGGTGTCGCCTACTCCGTCCTTCGCCTCGCACGCACCATCCCGCTCACCGAGGCGACGCGGGTGACGTTAGGCGGCGACTGGCGCGAGTTGTCCCAGCACACGACGGCGCATCGGGTCGACGCGAGCGGCTTCGGCGGAACGATCGGCGCATGGCAGGAAGCTGGCTATGGCCCGGTGCTCGGGCGCCTCGAGGTCGAGGGCGGCGGGGTGCAGCATCCGAGTGTCGGCACGTTGGGCGAGGGAAGAGCGGCGCTCTCAGCGTGGCTTTTCGCCTGGCAATCGACGCTGGAGCTCGCGACCATGCCGGCGTACCCGTCGCTCTTTTCGATCGATGCGCTCCTCCCCGCAGCCGGCGGGCCGCCACTCACCGAGCGCGATGCCGCGGTCACGCTGGGCGGACCAATCGGTCCGCTCGACGTCGGCCTGCGATGGGAACGCTCCATCGTCAGCGACGGTAATCGTCGCCTAACGATCGATGGCTACGCGCGCTATCCACTCGGTGGGAATCTGTTCGCGGTGTATTCGGGGAATGGCGTTGCCTTCGCCGATCGCAGCGTGTTGTACTGGGATCCCGAGCAGTATTCGGCTCAAGGCGCCGGGCTCGAATACGCCGTTAGGCAGGCGCGCGGGTTGTCCTTCTCGGCGCGCGTGTTGCCGAGTTACGCCTGGAGCGACGAGTCCGCCATCATACCGTCGCCGGACGGTTCGATCACGCGCGGCCCCCTCAGCCGGCACACGGCCAAGCAGATCGCCGCCTCTGCCGAGGCGGGCTACCGAGTCCACGGCTGGGAAGCAGCGGGGGCGGTAAGCTACGGTCGCGGGCGCGCCGGCGATTATCAGCGCTTCGGCGCGTCGATCACTGTTCGGATGGGGAGCTGACATGCAGACGACCGCGCTCCAAATAGCGATCGCGTTTGTGTTGACGTTTCTTGTCGTCCTCATCGTCCGCTACGTGCTGCTGTTGTGGTTGAGCTATTTGCAACATATCGAGAATCGCGGTCGTGACGCGGAGTGCACGCACCAACCACCCGTGACGATCCTCGTCCCCGTGTTCAACGAAGAGGCGGTGATTGCGCCTGCGCTGCGCAGTCTTCTCGAGCTTCGGTATCCGGTTTTTCACGTCATCGTCATCGACGACGGCTCGAGCGATCGCACCTTCGAGCGCGCGTCGGCAGTCGCCGGCCAGTACGGTGAATCGACGATTCGAGTCGTTCGCAAGAACAACGGTGGCAAGGCCGCCGCGCTGAACACCGGCATGACGCTCGCGACCACAGAGTTCGTTCTGTGCATGGACGGCGACTCTCGCCTCCATCCGGACACGCTGCGCTTTGCGATGCGGCACTTCATCGACCCGCGCGTCGGCGCGGTTGCGGGAAACGTGAAGGTGGTCAATCGCCAGAACCTCTGGACGAAGCTGCAGGCGCTCGAGTACGTCGAAGGGCTCAATACGGCTCGGCGCGCTCAGGGCTTCCTGCGCGTCGTGAACATCATTCCCGGGCCGATCGGCGTGTTTCGTCGCGACGCGCTGTTGCGCGCCGGCGGATACGACACCGACACATTCGCCGAGGACGCCGATCTTACGCTCAAGCTGCTCACGGCCGGCTGGCACGTCGCCTACGAGGAGCGCGCCATCGCGTACACGGAAGCGCCGGAGCACTTCCTCGATCTCGTGCAGCAGCGCTACCGCTGGACGCGCGGTATCCTGCAGGCGTTGCGCAAGCGCGCATCATGGCTCCGTGCTCCACAACGAGGCGTGGCGCTCTGGCTTTCACTGCTCGTTATGCTCTTCGAGGCAGTCGTCTGGCCGACGATGAACGTGGTCGGCAACCTGCTCTTCACGGTGGCAGCGCTCTCTGCCGGCGCGGCGTCGGGCGTGCTCTACTGGTGGGCGTTGCTCACCATGCTCGACGTCGCCGCGGCACTCTACGCGGTCGGCATGGAAGGAGAGGATTTGCGGCTGATCCCGTACGCCGTTGGCTATCGATTCTTTTTCATAACGATGATCGACGTCGCGAAGCTCCTCGCGACGGCGGAAGAAGTTGCTCGCGTACGCATGACATGGGGGAAACTCGAACGTGCAGGCCGCTTGTGAGTTGGTTGTCACCCGAGACTGGATGTTGAGTGTCTATTAATATCTTGCTCTCCACGATCATTCTCGTGTCGTTTCTCGTCACGATCGTGATGGCCGTCGGCAGTTACGTCGCCTATAAGTTGCGTGAAGCGCGACGCCCACGGCTCGAGCTTCCTGCTGCAGACGGCGAATCAGCGTACTTCGAACGCATCGTCGCCGACGAGAAATGAATCGCCCGCGCCCGACGTCCCTTGGCTTCTCGCTCGCGGCGGCGCTCGTCGTCGTCGTGTCGGTCATGCTGACGCTGCGCCGGGGAGACGCCGCGACACGCCCGGAGCCAGCGCGCTTTTCCGGTTCCCGCGTCGTACAGCGAATGCCATCGCTCCTCGCCGACTCCCGTCTGCCGTCCCGGGTAGTCGTTGACGTGCTGCGTGACGAGTCCGCAGCGTCTTTTTATAGCGCAGCTGGAGCCCTCGATTCGATTACCGGCACTTGGCGAGCCGCGCTCTCGGCCGCAGGTGCTGAAGCACGCATCGTGACCGCCGGCGAGGCGAGTACCGATCGCACCGCTCGGGTTCTCGTCATCCCCTCCTCACCATGCCTAACGGTGCAGGCTCATGAGGCGATCGATGGCTTTGCTGCTCGAGGCGCGGGCGTCATCATCACGGGCCTCACCGGCGTCTACGACGCCGGCTGTCGGCCGATCGGATATGGACTGATCGTTGGCTCGACCGGCGCCGCCCGCGCCGACACGCTCGACTCGCGCCCGATGGCGTACGTAACGATCCCCGCTGGCAGCCCGCTCACGGTCGACATTCCGCCCGGCTCCCGAATCGATCTCAACCCGGGTCGACAGGTCGCGCTGCGCCTGCCGCAGCGCGACGCATTCTTCTCGGACTACGCCCTACAGCCGCAACCCGCAGGCAACCTGCCGCTGCTCGACGTCGCCATCACGCACGCACCGTTAGGTAAAGGGCGGCTCGTCTACTGGGGCTTCGAGCTGCGCGACGTCGTGCATTTGCCCTGGGACCGCGCGCTGAGTGCACTCCTCGTCCGCAACAGCGTCGCGTGGGTGGCTGGCCTGCCGCTCGGCAGCATCGAGCCCTGGCCGAAGGGGCGAATCGCCGCCGCCGCAATCGCTCAGGACGTCGAGGCCGGCTTTCCCAATGCGCAGTACGCACTCGATTCACTCGAGGCGGCCCATGTCCGCTCGACGTTCTTTCTCACGTCGGATCTCGCGCGTAGCTATCCCAGACTGTCGCGCGACCTTGCCAACGCTGGCGAAGTTGGAAGTCACACCGAAAATCATCGCTTGTTAGGCGGGCTGCCGCTCGCGAACCAGCAGGCTCGCCTCGAAACGTCGGAGCACGATCTCGCGCGGCTCCTTGGGCTGCCCGTCGACGGCTTGCGCCCACCGCAGGAACAGTTCGACGTCGCGACCATGAGCGCATGGCTCGCCCTCGGCGGCCGATATCTCTTCGGCGCCAACGATTCGCGCTCGGTCTCGCCGGAGTTGCTTCCGGTCGGACGTGATACGCTCGTGCTGATTGGCCGGGTGGGTAGCGACGACTTTGCTGCCGCGGCGGCCGCGCATAACGATGCGACCGCGACCGCGAGATTGCTGCTCGACGAGTATGCGCGGTACCGTGCTCTCGGCGGTCTCTATGCGCTCAGCTATCACTCCCAGTTGCTCGCCGGACCCAATCTCGTCCCGGCGCTCGCGCGTGTTGCGCGCACGCTCGCGGCCGACACGGTGGTCTGGCTCGCGACCACCGGTGAGATCGCCGATTGGTGGCGCGTCCGCGCTCAGCTCGATGCACGCGTATCATCACGTGCCGACGGTTTCGATGTCACCGTCCGCAATCGCGGCGAGCGTCTCGTTGGCGGTGCGGTCGTTCGCGTTGATTTCCCCTCGTCGCGCCCGTTGGGCATGGCGACGGCGGCACTCCTTCGCTCGAGCCAGGGCTCGGCGCGATTGTTGTTGCCGCCCATTCCGGGGAAGACGACGCGGACGTACCACGTGTACTACGCCGGCGCACGTCCCACCGCGGCGCGGAGTCGCGCTCGCGTTCGAGCGACGCCGCGCAAGCACAAACGCTTCTGGTGGCTTCCGTTTTAGGGAGATTCTCTTGCCTTAATCTTGGCTCACGATGCGCAGTGGCAGATCGCGATCGCGCTTTCGGCCTTTATCGTCGGTGACGACCACCGTTAGGCGGTAATTACCGGCAGGCAGCGGCGCGACGGCAAGCGAATGCTGACGCCGCGTTCCTGCTCCGACGGCCGCATCGTCGAAGCTCGCCATCATGCGATCCGCGGCATGGCGAGTGCCTTCGCGGACGACCGACATCCGCACCTTGAATGCTGTGCCATCGTCCAAACCGCAGACGTCATAGCTCACCTTCACGTCCTTGCCTTGGGGCGCGCTGCCAACCGAGTCGACGAGTATGCCGAACGGTCGCCTACCATCCATCGCGACGCCCGGCGGACAGCGCGACTGGCTGCGTGGCGCGCCGGCGGTCATGCGAAACGCCGAGAAGGTCAGAACGGCCACGGCAATAATGAAGGCGCTCGCAATCGAAACGGTCGAACCGCGAGACGTCAGAATCCGTCTCGCCCATTCCGAGACGCGGCGCCCATAACGGCCGAGGAGTCTTGCGGCAGCACGCGCTGTCGGTTGCAGCCCCGACGCCGCTCGGCGCATCGCAGCGAACACGGGACGCATGCCGCGAATCCCGCCTCGCATGCTCGCTAGCAGTTCTCGCAGTTTGGGTCGGTGCCGCTTGAGCATCTGAACGCTCGCATCGAACGCCGCGTCGAGCGCCGGTGTCGAGTGCGACTGTGCTCCGTCGAAGCCCTCGATGCGGGACATCGGTGCCGTCCTGGCCGTCGGGTCGGCAACGGACAGCGGTGCCGGAGTCGGCACCCATCGCCGATGTTCGCCCGTTCCGACACTGATCTCGCGGCCCCCCAGCGCCGCGATCAACTCGTCGGCGTCCCGGTAGCGATCCTCGGGATGTTTGGCGAGCATCCGCTCGATCACGGTGAAGAGCGCGCGATCGTCGGCGGTGTCGAGAGTAGGCACCGGTAGCGGCGCCTGAATGTGCTTCATGAGCGTGCCGAGCGCGTCACCGGCATCGAACGGCGGATTGCCCGTTATGCACTCGTAACCCACGATGCCAAGGCTGTAAATATCGCTGCGCCCGTCGACGTCCTTCGCCCGCGCCTGCTCGGGGCTCATGTACTTCGGCGTACCGACGGACATGCCCGTCGTCGTCAGGCGTGTCGCCCCCGCGGACCGCGCGATCCCGAAGTCCGTCACGACGACGCGGCCATCCTCGTCGTGGCGCAGGTTGTCCGGCTTCACGTCGCGATGCACGACACCGCGGCGATGCGCGTACCCAAGGGCCGCCGCCGTTTCGATGATGATCTGTCGCGCATCCGCCGCCGAAATCCGCCCCCGCGCGCGCAAGCGATCGGACACGGATTGGCCCCGCAGCAACTTCATTACGAAGAAGATCACGTCGCCACGGCGGCCAACGCGATAAATCGGCACGATGTTCGTGTGCTCGAGCGCCGCTGCCGTGCGTGCCTCGCGCAGGAACCGCTCGACCAGTTCGCGGTCAAAGGCGAGCGTGAAAGGAAGCACCTTGATCGCGACCTCGCGCTCGAGCTGTCGCTCACGCGCGCGATAGACGATCCCCATTCCGCCGCGGCCGAGCTCCTCGAGAATCTCGTATTCGTCGTCGAGTCCCGAGCGCACGAGATCGAGGTCGGTGACCTCCAGCTTTCGGCGCGCCTTTCCCTGATGTCGATTGGTCATCGCCGCACCGGCTCGTCTTTCAGCCTGATGCGCTGGAACCACTCACCCATGAGCGCGATCACGACCACGCCGCCCATCATGCTCATCGAATTTTTCCACGTGAGGTGGTACGCGCCGAGCGTGACGAGCAGCGCGGTCGCCGCGGAGGGCGGATGATTTGCCCGGAGCGTTGGTTGAAGCAACGCGGTCATTGCAACCGCCATTGCGCTTGCCCACACGCGCGCGACAGTGATGTTGCCGTCTCCCAGGCTGGAGCCCGACGCGCCAACGAGAACCACAATAAGCCAGGCGCAGAGGAGCGCCGAGAGATGACCGATGACAACGCTATGAAACCGTGAGGTTGGTTGCCCAGGTAAGGTCACGATGACAACGATGCTCGGCCCCAGCGCGGCGAAGAGCCACGGCTGAGACGTCGCGAGTGCAAGCGCACCGGCAACGAGTACCAGAATCGCCGACATTGCGGCACCCCAAGCGGTGTCGCCGGCGATCAACCGCGGACGGGCGCGCGCTGGCCGGGCGGCAGGCCGCCGCTCCGAAGGTGCAACCGGAGCGATGCGGGTCGGGCCCGTGACGGCGGGAGTGGGAACGGTGGGAGTGATCATGTTGTGCGTCGGAGGCTTTCGCGGCGCCGCGAACCTCGCCGGTTAAAGACGGTCCCCTGGTAGAGGCCGTCACGAAATCGGTATCGGTTCGTCTCACATCGGGATACCGTGTGGCGGTGTCTCCCGGCGCGCCCGTATGTCAGCGCCGTGCCACCATTTGGAACTCCATGTCGTTTCTGGTTATCGCGCGGGAGCGCTATCCGCTTCGAATTGGCGAGAACATGCTCGGAGGGCGGGCTGCGGGAGCGGTGAACGCACCCGCGCTCAATGCCTTGCCCGTGTTCGCGATCATCACGGTCATCCCTGGTACGCCGGCCTCGATTCGTGCGGCGGGTTCGATGCCGGTTCGCGTCGAGGGGTTCATTCTCGGGTCGGAGCCGAGGCAACTGTCACATGGAGCCCGCATCGAAGTGCGCGATTGCCGGATTCGTTACGGCGAGTTGTCTCTAGTCGAAAGCACCTCCTCGGTCGTCGGAATCGAAGTCGAAGACGAACCACGGCCAGCCATCCCGCCAGTCCTGCCCGAGCCCGCGACGGATGACTTCGGAGCGAGAATCATCGACCTGAGCAAAGGATCTGTGCACGGCGTGCCGCCGAGTGGATTGCATATCGGTCGCGACCCTGTCTGTCAGGTCGTGCTTCCTTCTACCTCAGTATCACGCCAGCACGCCCTCATTGCTCCCTCATTGCATGGTTACATCGTCACCGACCGGAGCACGAACGGCGTGCTCGTGAATGGGACAAAAGTCCGCGGTTCACAACAGCTTGGTCAGGGTGACGTGATCCGAATTGGAGATCACGAATTTCGATTCGAGATCCTGGCGCCTGTGTCGATGCCGGGGCCGACGGAAGCCGATCGCCGAGCCCTCGCTACGATCGAAATCCTGAGCGATGGTCCTCTGAAAGGCGCGAGATTCCCCGTCGAGCGGCCCGTCATTCACATCGGCCGGAGCGCCGAGAACGACGTTCGCATCGCTGACGACAGCGTCTCGGGGGCGCACGCGACACTGCTGCGCCGGGGCTCAGTCTGGCACCTCATCGATCTTGCCTCGACAAACGGCACCTTCGTCGATGGCAGGCGCATCGATGGCGAAGCGATCATTCAGGGAGCTGCCGAGCTTCGATTTGGCGGTGTGAAGGTGAGCTTCCGTCCCGGACGCTCCGGCGACGTCGACGGCGAGCGAACCGAGGCCCTTCGGCGCGAGTCCGCGTAGCGCACACGACCCGGAAGCGCCGTCGCGCGCGCCCGATTCATTTTCATAGCTCTCATAACGACTTCCGCTTATAATAGGCGGCGTTTCGGCACTACCCGTGCACTTTTGATGCGGGCGAGTGCCAGCAGCCAAGGAGGCCGTTCGTGAGCCGTGCCGTGCGCAACGGATTCTCGATATTCGAGACCGTCGCCATTTTCGTGATCATCGCGATCCTGTTGTTGATCGCCATTCCGCAGTTCACGAGGCCCACGCTCGCGGCAGTCGCCGTTCCTGATTCAGTCGTCAGTCCGGGATCGTTTGGCAGCCTGTCGGTGAAGGTCTCCGATTCGCGCGGAACACCTCAGCGCGGCGTAACGGTGCGGTTCGACGTCGAGGGCAAGGGAAGCGTTACGCCTGTCGAGGCGTCGACGGATAGCACTGGCGTTGCCCACGTAGTCTGGCAGGCAGCAGCCGATACCGGCGCGTTGAGCGTGACAGCCCGCGCCGCGGGCCGATCCCGACCGGAGCTCGTCATTCGTACGAATGTTCGCGGAAAGCCCGCGGCGCCGCCGCCGGCATCAGGCACCACGAAGTCCTAACGAGTCGATTATCGATCGTGCGCAGGGATCCCATCGATCGGCTCGTGGCAACCGCGGGTCTCGTCTTCATCGCCGATTTCGCGACCAAGCAATGGGCGATTCGCGGGCTTGGCACCGGCGACCAAGTGCTCGGCGCGGGCTGGCATCTCACAATAGTCCGTAACACGCATCTGGCCGGTGGACTCGATAGCGGCGGCTTCGAGCTGCCGCTCACCGCGTTCCTCACGATTGCCGTGGCCGCTCTCGTGGTGACGGTCTGCCGGCAACTGGAAGCGGTCGACCCAAGCGCGCCGATTACACTCGGTTTGCTCCTCGGTGCGGGCGCGGCGAATCTCGCCGACGCGCTTCTCCCGCCGCACGGAGTGGTGGACTTCATCGCATTTACGAGCGTGCGCGGCCTAACGACGAATTTCAATGTTGCGGACGTGTTCTTCGCGATCGCGATTGGCCTCTGCGCGCGAACGATTTGGCGCATCGCACTCACCATGCGCGGTCGGGTCTTCTCCGGCAACTCCGAGCAGGACGATCGATTCTCAGGAGCCTTTCCAATGCGCGAACGTGTGCTGCTCTCGGCGGGTCATGGTTTGCTCGCGATGTGCGTCTTCGTGTGGCTGTACTCGATGGCGATTGCCTTCACCCCGGACGCCGGCCGCTCCGCGCCGAACAGCCTGCTCTGCGGCGTCGGCGTGTTCGCGATCGCGTTTCTCACCTCACAGGCGCGGATGCGATTCGCCGACCGTAGGTTCACCGACCGGCTCCGTTCCTCTCCGAATCGTTCGGTCGAGCGCGTCGTCCTCGACAGTTCCATTCCGGTCGTGGGCGATCAGCAACGGACACGACTCGTCCCTCGTGGAGACCTCATTCCGCGTGATGATCGCGAGACGCCGCTGTATCGGTCGGACAAAGCCTAACGAGCTATGACGGGGAGTCCCGCGGGCGGCGCACCGGCGCCGACGCCGAAGCGGCAAGTGTCGCTGAAGTCACTCCTCACGCGGCGCAACGGCGTGATCACCGGGGCCGCGCTCGTCTGTGTGATCGTCGTCATTTCGATCGCGCGTTATGAGAGCGGGGGTCGGCGTCGGCGGTACGAGTCCCTCCTTGCGAGCTCGCTCGATCACATCGTCACGGCGCAGGAAGGATTCTTTTACGATTCGACGCGATACGTTGCCTCGCTCCGCGCATTGCCAACGATTCATCTTCCGCCTGGCGTCCATGTGACGCTGTACACGCCCGATCCGCGCAGCTGGTGGGGAATCGCGACGCACGATCGCCTGCCGGCGCGTCATTGCGTCGTCTGGGTTGGTAAGCCTCCGCCGTCCCTTCCCGCCACAGCGCGCTCGCCGGAAAACGAAACACGACCTCTGTGCTTTGACGACAAAGGCTCGGGCGCAACGCAGGTCAAACGCTCCTGAAGTGCGGTGGTCCGCGAGCCGAGTAGAGCGTCTCGGCGTCTTGGGTGTCCTTGCCCTCGCCGTCGTCATCGTGCTCTTTCCACCTTGGCGGGCACGCGCCATTCGGACGACGACGCGGTACGCGACGATGCCCGGTGTGGCGCCATCGGTACTTACCGACAGCCTGCGCTGGAGTTTGGCGTTTGCACCCATGTATTCGCCTCCGCGTGCTCTGGTGGACGGACAACGGATGCAACAGCTGGCAACGCGATCTCTGGCCGGCGATACAAGCGCCGCAATCGAGTTGCGTCGATCGACTAACGAGACGGAGCGCCGCTATCACGCGCCCGAAGTCCTCCGCGCCGGCGGAGCGCTCTGGCGCGACAGCGTCCTCGCGAAGGCTGGGATTCCGTCAGTGACCAGCTATGACCTCACCTTCGCTGTCGATCGACGGTGGATGGCCGCCCGACTCGCCGTTTTGGCCATTGTCGGAGTGTTGATACTCCGACGTCGCCGGTGACCGAGGTCATGCCGATTCAGCTAAATCGTCGATGAACGCCGCGGCCCAAATCTTCCAGAAAACAACCGAATCATCGAGTCAACGCCGCAGCCGATGCGCGTGGGAGTCGCTTGGAGATATGCCTCATCGCCGGGTTCAGGACGAAAGCGGGCGTTGGTGGGATGTCTGGGACTCGCGGCCGACGATTATCGATCGTCGCGCGGGGCGTGATCGCCGTTCGGGAAGCCGAGTCGCGAGCGAGCGCCGTCAAAAAAGCGAGCCACGGGTTACTGTTGAGCCTCAGTATCGCAAAGGCTGGCTCGCCTTCCAGAGCGGCAGCGAATGGCGCCGTCTCGCGCCAATCCCCGATGCCTGGGAGTCGATGAACGAGGGCGCTTTACTGTCGCTGCTCAAGCGTGCCGCCGCCAGCGCGGCGCAAAGGGCCTAGCGAGCAAGGCTCTCTGGGAACTGTAGGCACACCCGGAGCTCACATGCGCGTACTGCTGTCGACGATCGGGTCACGTGGCGATGTGCAGCCGTTGGTCGCACCGGCGTTGCAGCTGAAGGCAGTCGGCCAGGATGTTCGCCTTTGCGTGCCGCCCGATTTCCAGGACTGGATCGACAACCTGGGGATGGAAGTCACTCCGATTGGGCCGGAGTTGCGCAAGATGACCGCATCGAGTCACACGGCGACGTCGAATCCGCTCCTGCCTGAGCGCCGGCGCCAAATGGCGGAAGCAAGCGTCGCAACACAATTCGAGACGATTGCCGCTGCCGCGAAGGACTGTGACATGATTGTCGCAGCGACCGCACTACAGATTGCCGCTCGTTCCGTCGCCGAGACGATGGGCATCCCGTATGTCTTCGCCGCGTACTGCCCAACGGTGCTGCCGTCGCAGCATCATGCTCCGCCGCCTTTGCCGCCGGTCCCGGGGCAGCCCGCCGCTCACGCGACGGATGACAATCGCGAGCTCTGGGCGCGCGACACGCAGCGATTCAACGATCTGTTCGGTGCTGTGCTCAACACCCATCGCGCATCGATCGGCCTCGCCTGTCACCAATGTGCGCGCGCACATTTTCACCGATCGGCCCTGGCTCGCAGCCGACCCTACCTTGGGGCCGTGGCCGGAAGGGGCCGACGCGTCGGTCTTTCAAACGGGCGCCTGGGTCGTGTCCCATGACCGCGCACTCTCGAGTGAGATCGAGGCATTTCTCGACGCCGGAGATCCGCCGGTGTACTTCGGATTCGGCAGCATTCGCGCGCCGAAAGATCTGAGTCGGATAATGGTCCAAGTAGCGCGGACGCTTGGCCGCCGCGCAATCGTTTCACGAGGCTGGGCCGATCTCGCACTGGCGGACAAAGAAGTCGATTGCGTGGCTATCGGCGTAGTGAACCAGCGGGCGCTCTTCGAGCGAGTCGCAGCCGTCGTCCACCATGGCGGCGCGGGAACAACAACGGCCGCCGCGTTAGGCGCCGCACCGCAAGTCGTCGTGCCTCACATGTACGATCAGCACTACTGGGCACGTAGAGTCGAACAGCTCGGCATTGGTGTCGCGCACGCCTCCGGCGCACCGACCACTGATTCCCTGTCGAAGGCGCTCGAGCAAGCGCTCGAATCAGAGGTGGCTGCTCGTGCGCGGTCCATCGCGACCGCGGTACGCATCGACGGCGCACAGGTTGCCGCCGAGCGCTTGATCGCAGCGCGTTAGGTGCTTTCCGCAGGCCGGACGCGAATCATCCGCTGCGTCCCCGCTCGAAGGATCGAGAGATCCGTCTCGCGTCCGATCAGGTCTTCGGTGAGCAGACGCTGCAGGTCGTCTATACTTCCGACCACGCCGCTACCGATTGCGATAATGATGTCCCGCGGTCGGAGTCCGGCGCGTTCGCCGGGGCTGTTTGATCCGACATCGGTAACGAGCACGCCACCTTGCACGGCCAGATGAAAACGCTGCGCGTGTCGTCGTGTCAGCGCGATCGTTTGCCCAACGACGCCGATGTAGCTCCGCCGCACTCGGCCGTCGCGAATGAGCCGCGATGCGACGAACTGGGCCGTGCTCGCGGGGATCGCGAAGCAAATCCCTTGCGCGCCGGCAATGATCGCGGTGTTGACTCCCACGACCTCAGCCCGCGAGTTGACGAGCGGCCCGCCGGAATTTCCCGGATTGAGCGCGGCGTCCGTCTGAATGACGCCGTCGATCAAACGACCAGATTGCGAACGCATCGTTCGCCCGAGAGCACTCACGACACCGGCGGTAACTGTAGCCTGAAATCCTAGAGGGTTACCAATCGCTACCACCAACTGACCTTGCCGAATTTGACTTGAATCGCCCAGAGCCGCGAACGCTGGCGCCGGATAGTCGACCTTGAGCACGGCGAGATCCGTCGACGGATCATCACCCACGGGATACGCAACGTGTGTGGTACCGTCGACGAAGTTGGCGCGGACCTCGCGTGCCCCATGAACGACGTGACTGTTCGTCAGCAGAAAACCGTCGGGCGTGAAGAAAAAACCCGATCCGGTACCGCTCGTCTCACTGGGCGTACCGCGACGCCGAGCCGGCGAGGGAACGCCGGCCACTTCGAGGTGGACCACGGCGGGCCCGACTCGATCGACCGCCCCGACCACCGCGCGTGAGTAGGCGTCGAGCACCTCGCTGTCGGGAGAGACGAGGGGCTCGAGCTCTGCACCTGCAATCACGCCGCCGACTCCTGGAACAGCTGACGCGCCTTGTCGCTGCGCAGCCGACCGAGCGCCCGCTCGCGAAGTTGGCGCACCCGCTCGCGGCTAACCCCAAAGGCGTGACCGATCTGCTTGAGCGTCATCGGCTCGTCCCCGCCCAGCCCGTAGTACATGACCAGAACCTGACGCTCACGCGGGCTGAGAACATCCATTGCCCGATCGAGCGCCGCGCGACGGGACTCGTCCTCGAGCGTCGGTGCTCCGCTTGGAGCGTCGTCCGCCGGCTCGACGGCGATGACGTCCGCGAGAGTGAGACGAGACGGATCGCCACGACGACCCGCCACTGGCTCATCGAACGAGTGAGTCGGTTGCGACAGCGCGCGTATGCTGCGCACCAACTCGACGTCCAGCTCCGCGATCTGAGCAACTTCGTCATCGCTGGGTTCCCGACCGAGCTTGTCCCGAAGGACGTGCTGAGCGCGGGCGATACGCGAGACATCGGTCGCGCGCCCAAGCGGGACACGAACGGCGTGGCCGTGCTTCGTCACCGCCGACGAGAGCGCCTGCCGAATCCACCAAACGGCGTAGCTGATGAAGTTGACGCCGACATCCGGATCGTACTTGTCGGCGGCGCGCACCAGACCAGCATTCGCCTCGCTCACGAGATCCTCGAGGCCAAGACCGCGGTGTTGGTACTGCTTCGCGATTGAAAATGCGAACCGAAGGTTCGCGCGGATGAGCTCTGCACGCGCCGCTTCGCGATCGGCCAGCGACAACGACTCCTCGCGATAGCGACGAGCAAGATCCTTCTGGTCGGTTGCCGTGCGAACAGGGGCCCGCGACAGCTCAGCAATGTAGAGATCGAGCAGCTCGGCGCCCTCCGCTGCCGAAATGTCGGCACGCGCAGGTAGTCTCTTCGCCGCTCTTGAATTCTTGGACTTCATATACCTGTCCTCCCCGCCCTTCCGTCACCCTCCTCCTCAGGCCGCGAGCTTGGCGATGCGCGCGGCGAGCTCGTTCTTCGAACGTAGTCCGACAACGGATTCAACGAGCCTTCCGTCACGGAAGAAGAGAAGCGTCGGGATCGACCGCACGTTGTAGCGCGCGGTGGTCACCGGATTGTTGTCGATGTCCAGCTTGGCGACTTTCACTCGCCCGTCAAAATCGCGCGCGAGATCTTCCACTATCGGACCCAGTGCTCGGCACGGGCCACACCACTCTGCCCAAAGATCGACGATCGCTGCACCGCGATGCGACTCGATCTCGGCAGAGAAATTCTCGTCCGTTACCTCGACCACTGGAGCTTCGCTCCTGACTTCGTTCATCCTTCACCTCCGCCGATTCATAGAATCGGCATTTCTATATCCATCTATATAACTACCAAATACCTAAAGAAGATCCCGTGCCGTTGGTGCTCGGAAGACTCAGCTTCTCGTCTCTCGACGAAGACGTGCCTCTGCCTCACGGGAGCTGTTCTCCGCGACGCGTCGCGCGTTCCCTGGAGTGCCCATACCAAGCCGAGCCTCGAGCGCCGTGACATAGTCGTGCAGCACATCAGCGCGGAAGCGATAGAACGCGAACTGTCCTTCTCGCCAGGGCTCGATCAGGCCGGCCCTCGCTAACTCCTTCAGATGGTGCGACATCGTCGGTTGCGCCACCGGAAACTGTTCGCACAACCGCTGGCAGCCGACTTCACGACAATTGGCGATCTCTTCGAGGATCTGAAATCGCCTTGGATCGGCGAGCGCCTTGGCAATGCGGGCGAAGCGTTCGGGATCGATCGGCATCGCGTATATAGATAGCCGTCTATGTGGCTTTAGTCAACTGAGCCGAACGATTTCGATCGAGAACCTCGCGCACCTTGAAAGCGAGTTGATCCGGCGTGAACGGCTTCTGCAGAAAGGCGGCACGACGATCGAGTATACCACGGCGAACGACCTCGTCATCGGTGTAGCCCGACATGAAGAGCACATGAATGTCGGGAACAACCGATAGGAGCCGTTCGACGAGCACGGTACCGCTCATTTCCGGCATCACGACGTCGGTTGTGACGAGGTCGATCCTGCCAGTGAATGCATCGACCAGAGTGAGAGCGCGTTGCCCCGTGCTCGCCACGAGCACCGTGTACCCGAAACTGCGGAGGATCCGTTCAGCAAGCGTCCGCAGGGACGGATCGTCTTCGACGAGGAGAATCGTCTCCGTGCCCCGCGGCGGCAGCGGTGCGGTCCGCTCGATCTCGGACCGAGGGTCGTGATCCACGACGTGCCGGGGCAGGAAGATCTTGAAGGTCGCGCCTTTTCCTGATTCCGCCTGCACGGCGATGTCGCCGCCCGATTGCTTGACGATGCCATAGACGGTCGACAGTCCGAGTCCCGTTCCTTTGCCACGCTCCTTCGTCGTGAAGAAGGGCTCGAAGAGGTGGGCGCGGATTTCCGGCGTCATCCCCACGCCGGTGTCGCTGATCGCCAGCATAACGTAGGATCCTGCGTCACGCGGCACGTTCTCGGTCTCGATCGTTAGGTGACCGCCGTTCGGCATCGCGTCTCGCGAGTTCACGACGAGGTTCACGATCACTTGCTCGATCTGACCAGGATCGGCATGGACGAGCCATAGTTCTGGATCGAGGCGCGTGAGGAGCGCGATGTCTTCGCCAATGAGGCGGCGCAGCATCTTCTCGACGTCGGTCACGACTGCATTCAGATGCAGGGCTCGGGGCTGCATCATCTGGCGGCGACTGAACGCGAGTAACTGCCGCGTGAGGGCGGCGGCGCGATCGGCGGCGGCGGCGATCTCCTCGACGTCTTCGCGCCGTGCGTCGCCCTCGAGCGCCGAGAGCAGGATCGTGCTGTAGCTCTTGATGACGGTTAAGAGATTGTTAAAATCGTGCGCGACGCCACCAGCGAGCCTGCCCACGGCCTCCATTCGCTGGGATTGCGCGAGCTGCAGCTCGAGCTCCTTGCGTTCCGTCGTGTCTTCGACGAGCACGCCGATGACCGTCGGGAGTGTCCCATCCCCCGGAACGGGGTAGTAGCTCGCGATGCCGTGGCGTATCCGCGCCGCGTCGTCCGCGGCAGCCGCCGTCATCTCGAGGCCCAGCACGGGGCGCCCGGTTCTCAGAACGTGCTCGAGCACGTCCTTCAATCTGGGCGCCAGCTCGCTCGGAATGCGCTCGAACACCTGACGGCCAATGTGCTCGGATACCGGGAATCCGTTCATCGCCGCAAGGGTTTCGTTGATGCTCACGAACCGAAGCTGCTCGTCGAGCAACGCGAAGCCGATGGACGCCCGCGACAGGACGAGCTCGAATAGCCGGAGAGTCTCCTGTCGTTCTCGCGCCGAATGCTCCGCAGCGCGGCGCGCGTCTTCGGCATCTGCGAGCGCAGTGCCGAGAGACTGATTGGCGATCTCGAGCTCGTCGGAGATAGCCTGGGCCTCGGCTGTCTCCTGTTCGAGTGTCATGGCCTGGCTATGTATTTCCGCGGCTCGATCCGTCAATTCCAGCGAGTGTTGCTCCAGGCGATCCGTCTGCCTCACGAGCACGTCGCGATGCCGAGCGACGTGAGTAGCGTGTCCGTAAAACCGACGGCGCACCCATATGACGAGGCCGGCGAGCGCGAGGAGCTCGACGAGAACGAGCGTGAGCGCCAGGTCGTTGCCCGTTGTGGTTGCGATCAGCATAACGACCGTCGCCGCGGCAGTCGCGACCAGGGTTACTCCGATCCATCCGGCGCGGCGAAGCGTGGCCGACTCCCGATCGGCGTGCAAGGCCGACTCGTAAGTGGTTTCAGAGACCGATGCGTCGAGAGTCGGCAAGGTTGCGAAGCGATCTACGGTATTGCAGCAAGGGGAGCACAGAGAGACGAGCTTCTCGCGCTCCTCGAAACGAATCGACGTCGGCTTCGGACCTTTCTTTCAGCGCGGTCTGATGTTGTCACGTCAACTCACGGCGCTGGGCCGCTCACGACCAAATGGAATCAGATCAGGACGGGCCGTGCCCATCAATACGTCGGCAACCGCTTCGCCGATCGCGCTCGCGAACTTGAAGCCGTGGCCAGAGCAAGCGCTGACGATCAGGACGTCTTCGTGCCGTGCGTGTGGCGTAATGAGAAAATGGCCATCGGCCGTGTTCGTATAAAGACACGTCGCCGAGCGACGTCGCTCGCCAGCGGCATCGGGAAGATAGGTCCTGAGCAAGGCCGTCACCCGATCGACTTCCTCCTTGTCGACGTCACGGCGAACAGTATCGGGATCGGTTGGCTCTCCCTCGTGATGGATCGCCGCTTTGACACCGTCGCCGCCGTCAGGCACGAAATAGAAAATTCGATCGGCCGCGTACTCGATCATCGCGATCGGACAGCGAGCCGGCGTGAAATTCTCCTGATGGCGTGCTGGCGTGAACCAGTGCATCACCTGTCGCTCGACACCGAGCGAAATGGAATCATCATCGAGCAAGGCTGGCGTCCAGGCGCCGGCGCACAACGCGAGTTTGCCCGAGTCGTATTCACCGTTCGACGTGACCACGCGAACGCGACCGCCGGAGCAGCTCCACTCCTGCACCGGCTCGTCGAAGAACACCTCAGCGCCCGACGCAACGCCGAGTCGAAGGTGCGCGTCGACGCAGGCCTCGGGGTCAAGAATTCCCGCTCGGGGCTCGTAAAACGCCGTCATCTCGTTAGGTAGCGCGAATGCAGGAAACCGCGCTCGGACCTCGGCGGCGCTCAGCTCCTCATGCTCGAGTGCATGTTCTCGCGCACTGAGGAAGGCACCGCTCACTAGGACGCCGCGGCGCTGGCCAATCATCATCCCGCCGGTCTGGTGAAATAATCGGTGAGCGGAGCGGCGTTCCAGATCGGCCCAGAGCTCGTACGCGCGCTGAACGAGCGGAACGTAGCGCGGGTGCTCGTAGTACGACTCGCGGATGATTCGCGACAGCCCGTGTGTGGATCCCAGGGTGTGCGGCGGTGTGAACCGATCGAAGCCGGCGACGCGAACGCCACGCCGCGCCAGATGGTACAAAGCGGCGCTCCCCATCGCTCCGAGCCCCACGATGATGGCGTCGATGGTGTGAGCCATTGGTTGGGACAGTGCACGGCCGCCGCGCTGCCGTCAACTCTCATCGACGCTCGCGAACGCTCCTGCTCCCATTCGTCAGCCACAACGTCCCTTCCACCCCACGCTTCTGGCCACCGGCGGACGTCGTCGGTACATCAAGGGGTGCTCGCGTCTTCTCCTCCCGTTTCCGCAGCCCGGCCACGCCGTTCGTTGGCGCATCGTGCGCTGGCGTCCGTTGCCTACGTTGCTCTGTGGTCCGCCGTCGGCGCGTTATTCGCCGCGCAGTCGTACATCACGTACTCCTACAGCGGCACTCGAGCGGTCTCCGGTCTTCGGTTGCTTGGCTTCGCGCTGGCTGATTGGTACGTGTGGGCGCTGCTGGCGCCCGCGATTTTCTGGCTCACGCGACGATTCAGCTTCATTCGACATCCCTGGCGCTCCGCGGCGATACATCTGCCGGCGACGTTCGCCTTCCTGTTCGCGCGGATGGAGTTGCGCGTGCTCGTCGGACAATTGATTCCCGCGGTGCGAATGGGGCCAGCGGGAATCATGACGTCGATGGCGCTACAGGTCTTCGTGTACTGGTCAATCGTCGCGGTCGCGCTGGCTCTCCAGTATCAGCGGATGTATCGCGAAGAACAGTTCGCAGCCGTGGGCCTCAAGACGCAACTCGCGCGCGCCGAGCTCGGCCTGCTCAAGATGCAATTACAACCGCACTTTCTTTTCAATACGCTCAACGCGATCTCGGAACAGGTTCACGCCGATCCTGAAGGAGCCGAGCGCATGATCACGCATCTGAGCGAGCTGCTGCGTCACACGATTCACTCCGGAGAGGCGCAGGAGATCTCACTCGGCGAGGAGCTGGCGCTGCTCGAGCGCTATCTCGTGATCCAGCGCGCGCGATTCGCCGGACGACTCGAGGTGACACTCGACGTCGACGCGGGCGCCATGGGAGCGCTCGTTCCCAATCTCGTGCTACAGCCGCTGGTCGAGAACGCGATTCGGCATGGCATCGCGCCGCGAGCGAGCGGCGGCCATGTCGAGGTAGTCGCGCGGCGCGACTTGAAGAAGCGCCAGTTGCTGCTCGAGGTGCGGGACGACGGCATCGGTCTCGAAGCAGCGCGGGCGCGCCGCCGCTCGGCGTCCAACACCGGTGAAGGGGTCGGCATTCCGAATACCGCCTCGCGGCTCCGGCAACTCTACGGGGCGGAGTACACGTTCACGTTAGGCGGCCGGCCGGCGGGCGGAGTCGTCGCGTCGCTCGCGTTACCGCTGCACGATACCCTCATGGTTCATCACGCGTCCGGTATGCATCGACCGTCGCCCTACGGCGGAGTGGTACATGGAGCGTAGCAGCGCGCCGCGAATGACCATGCGCGGCGCGACGCCACTCCGGGTCCTCCTCGTCGACGACGAGCCGCTCGCGCTCCGGAAGCTGCGTCGATTGTTGTCCAGCGAGCGCGACATCCAGATCGTGGCCGAGTGCAGTGACGGCAAAGCCGCGGCCGATGCAATCCGTCGTCATGCACCCGACCTCGTCTTCCTCGACGTCCAGATTCCCGAGCTCGACGGCTTTCAGGTTCTCGATTCCCTGGCTGTGAGAGTGCTGCCAGTGATCATCTTCGTCACCGCGTACGACGATCACGCCCTGCGCGCTTTCGATGCGCACGCGCTGGACTATCTCCTCAAGCCAGTCGGACGCGACCGTTTTCGCGAATCTCTCGACCGCGCACGAGAGCGGGTCCTGGAGCGCCGCGCCGCGGGCGTGGTTGATGCCCGCCTCCTCGCTTTGCAGGGTGAGCGGAAAGCGACGGCGGAGATGGCGACATCGCGCTGCCTAACGCGCATCGCGATCAAGGGCGATGGCCGCGCCTTCTTCGTACGCACGGACGACGTGGACTGGATCGAGGCGGCGGACAACTATGTGCGATTGCACATCGGCGGAACGAACCACGTCGTTCGGGAGAGTCTCCGGACTCTCGAGACGAAGCTCGATCCCCGGCTCTTTCTACGCGTGCACCGCTCAGCCATCGTGAACGTGGACGCGATCCGGGAGATGCAGCCGTGGTTCCACGGCGATCACGTGATCATTCTGCGGAGTGGCGCGCGCCTGACGTGCAGCCGCCGATACGACGAGCGGCTCCGGCAGATGCTCGCGAATGATCTGTAAGGCCAACTGGCCGATTGCCTCACCGCCCCGGTACTCGTCCATCCATAGCGGCCGTGACGTGCGACCGCCCAGTCCTCAGACCAATACCGGCGCATAGCGAGGAACCGATGGGGCTCCGCGACTTCATCAGCAAACAGTTCATCGACGTCATCCAGTGGACCGAGACCGGTGACGGTGTCCTCGCGTATCGATATCCGATGCAGGACATGGAGATTCAGTACGGCGCCCAGCTCACCGTTCGCGAATCGCAGATGGCGCTGTTCGTGAACGAGGGAAAGGCCGCGGATGCGTTCAAGCCCGGACTCCATACCCTCGAGACGCGGACGCTGCCGATCCTTACGAATCTTCGAAACTGGGACAAGGCATTTCAGTCGCCGTTCAAATCGGACGTCTACTTCTTCTCGACGCGACTCCAGACGAATCAGAAGTGGGGAACGCCCAATCCGATCGCGATTCGCGACAAGGATTTCGGGATGATCCGACTGCGCGGGTTCGGCGTGTACTCGTACCGCATGGTGAACCCGCTTCTCTTTCATCAGAAGGTCAGTGGGACACGCGACCTGTACACGGTCGCGGACCTCGACGGTCACCTGCGTAACACGATCGTTGGCCGAGTGTCGGATGCGTTCGCGCAGAGCAAGATTCCCTTTCTCGACATGGCGTCGAATCTCAACGCGCTCTCGCAATCCTTGACCGGACAGTTGGCGTCGATCTTCACCGATCTCGGGCTCGGGCTCGACGCGTTCGTGGTCGAGAATCTCTCGCTTCCCGAGGAGCTGCAGCAGAAGCTCGACGAGCGGATCGGAATGAACATCGTCGGCAACTTACGCGACTACACCCAGTATCAGGTGGCGCAATCGATGCCCACCGCGGCGGCGAATCCCGGTGGGGGCGCCGGACTTGGTGCCGGCTTGGGAGCTGGTCTAGCGATGGGAAAGACGATTGCCGATGCGCTCAACCCCAACACGACGCCACCGGCAGGACCTACCGCTGCCGGCGGAGCCGCGACCAAATTCTGCACGAATTGCGGAACATCGATCCCGCGGACCGCGAAGTTCTGCTCGGAGTGCGGTACGGCTCAGTCGTAACGCTCTACGACTGTCTCAGCGCTCCGAGGACGGCCGGAATCGCGCCAACGATCCAGAACAGCACGCCCGCGATCGCGGCCTGTTGCTTCGAGACGCGACCGGTCGCGTACACGCCGATGGCGAGCAGGATCGTTACCCAGATTGTGAACAGATCGAAGCGGTTGAGAAGTTGCACAACAATGGGTTTGGTGGTCGCGAGGTCGACGAACCGTGCCGGCCCCAGCGAGAGCTTCACCACGCCGTTGAGTTGATCTGGTTTCAAAAGGAGTCCTTGAACGGCATTGAAGATCGATTGCACAATCCGCGGGACAAACGAGTAAGCCGCGACAACGAGCGCCGCGTTCAGCGTCTGCCGCGAATCGACGAGCTTAGCGACGAGCCACGTCATGAAGCCGACGATGATCGCGGCGATCGGCGTGAGGATGATCGGTCCCCACGTGGCCGCGAAGTTCGAGAATCCCCGCGTGCGCTCGATCATTTCTTCGGTGATCTGTGGATTCTTGCGCAACTGGTCGGCGGCGCGCTCGAACTCCGCATCCATCACCGGCTGCAACACGCCACGGCTCGCAATGGCGATGATGCCGATCGCAACCGTGACGATGAGCAGCGGAATCAGCCAGCTCCCGCGCTCACGACGACGAAAGACACTCGCCGGCGAGAAGAAAATGTCGACGAAGTCCTCCCACAGAGAGGCCGGGGGAGCAGCGGCTGCGACGTTAGGTTCGGACACGGGCCATTGGGTTAGGGAGTGTGTCGAGGGCGACGAGGGCCAGCTGAACGCCTTCGCATTCCGGAATCAGCGGCGTCAACATTCAACCCCATGCGTCCGAGGTCAACGTTTCGCGGCTCCGACACAAAAAAACCCGGACACCTTCAGGTGTCCGGGCTTCCTGCGGAGGGGGAGGACTCAGCGCTCGAGAATGATGAGGTACTTCGAGGGCGACCAGAACCGATCCGCATCTTTGATCTTCAAGTTGCCACGGAACAACGTGTGATCGCGGAAAGCGACGTCGGCGTCATCGAGGCTCTGTCGCGACACGATCGCGTACTGACGCGTCGAATCCGGCACCGCGATCTCGTGCACTTCACGCTGATCGATCGCGTTGAACTGCGACGCGTCGAGGGTCCGCGCAGGCTGCAACGTGCGACCAGGATGGGCCAACAGAAGGTTCGCGCCGCCCTCCCGCACCACGATGCCCTTCTTCACGAGCTCATCCTCGTTACCGATGATGTAGTACACCTTATTGCTAGTCGTCTGCAGCAGCGCCAGCTCGGTGCCGAGCTTCGCGTTCGCGCCGGCGAGGCTATCGACCTGTACCTGCATCGAGGCGACTCGCGCGGTCTGCCGCTGAATCGTGGCATTCAGATCCAGAATCATCTTCTGATCGCTGTCGACCGTCTGAAGGAATCGCGAACTGTCGGCGGCGAGGCGCTTCACATGGCCGCGGCTCGCGGCCAGTTCACGCGCCGTTGTCTGCGCACGCTGCACGAGGGCATCGACGCGCACGAGCAGGTCCTTCCGCGCTTGCAGCTGATCCTGAATCGGGCTCTCGCTATCCTTCTTTCGCTTCGGAGCGGGCAGGTCCTTGACCCGAGTGATCTGGCTGTCGATCTGGGTGATGAACCTGTCCGCGTCCAGCACTACCGTCATCAGGGAGTCCTTTTGAGCGGCCAGCTGATTGGTGAGCTTCAATTGCTCCGCGGTTTGCACGCTGTCGGCGCGCACTTGTTCGTGGGACATCTTGCAAGCGGCAATGCCGCCCACGATTGCGAGGACGGCTAACGAACGCAGCTGAATCATTGTTGGACCCGTTTGAGGATTCGCGAATTCTAGATGCCATCCGGGTACCGTGCTGTGACGACGCGCACGCTCACCGCTGCGTATAGGCGATAGGCACGGACGTTTGCCGCCGCGTTCGCTTCATGCAAGCCGACTACCGTTCGATCAGGTCCTTGAGGAACTCCTTCACGCGCGGGTCCTCGGAGCGTGAAAGTTGGGCAATGGTGCGGCGGCGGATGCCGGGGTTCTCGTCGTTCTTGGCGATTGCGAGCAGCTTGTCGACGGCGAGCTTGTCGCCGCTCTGCACGTAGAAGCTGATCAGCGCCTCCTTCATCTGCGGATCGGTAGTCGTGTCATAGAGCTTCACGAGATCGGCGGTCGGCACGCCAGCGCGCGAGGCGTAGGAAAGCGCGCGGCGCCGGGTCGCGATCGGCGCGTTCTCGTCGCGCGCGATGCCCAAGAGCCAGCGGGTGTTCTCGGTGCCGCCGACCTCGGCGAGTGCCGACAATACTGCGTCGCGTGAATGGTCACCTGTCAGGCGCGGGTAGATCTGACGCAACAGGTCCGCGTCTCGCCCGGTGGCGTATTCGGTGCCGAGCCCGCGGATCGCGGTGTAGAGAACGTCGTCGGGAACGTCGGTGCGCTGAACGACACTCCGCAAGAAATCGCGGGCACGCGGGTCACCCGAACGCGCGAGGGCGCCGAGCGATTCCTTCGAGAGCCAGGTTCGATCGCCGGACAGGTTGGCGCGCGCGAGTTCGATGAGTGGCGGTATGCCCGCGCCATGGTCGAGGCGGGACAGAACGCCTAACGCCGTGCGACGCACATCCATGTTGTCGCTCTCGTCGCGCGCGAGCTGGAGCAGCGCATCGCTCACTTTGGGCGAGATCGCTCCCTCGAGCCCCGCCGTCTGTCCGAGCCACGAGAGCGCCGATCGACGCGTCTCGCGGGGACGTGAGGCGTCGCGGCCGATCGCGAGCAGGTCGCCGCTCATGTCGCCCGCATCGGCCAGCATTGCGGGCATGACCGCTTCCCGACCGACGCGCCCTTCCTCCTCGCGAGCGAGCGAGAAAAGGTAGTCCGCGGCCTCTTCGGGACGCACCGTACCCAGGTCGGTCGTGCCAGCATCCACGCTCGGTGGCCCGACATAGGTCTGGATCGAAATGACGTCGCGGTCGGCGCGGTCGAGCACGACCCGCACCGGTCCGGCGACGCAAGGATCGGGGCGGCGGCCGTCGTCCCACGACCCCGAATAACTGTTCGGTCCCGTCTGGATGTAGCTGCGGCCGTTGCCGCACACTCCCGGTCGTGCGGCAAAACTGAATTGGACGCGTCCCTCGCGGGCCGAGGAGATGCGGCGAGCAAGCGACGACTGGGCGTGAGCGGAGGACGTAAAGGCAAGCATCGCGAGCACGAGAGCGCTGCTCGCCAAGGAAAGAGCGCGATGAATTTTCATTTTTCAATCAACTCCATGAGCAGTTTCGTGGTCCGCGGATCGTTCTTGCGCGAGAGATAGTTGATCGCCAACCGCCGCATCTCGAGGTCGGTGCTGTTGCGTGCGATATCGATCAGCTTGTCGGTCGCCTCGGGTTCCTTTCGCGACGCGAGCGCCGAGATGAGCTGCTCGCGCATCGATCGAGAGTCCGCGGCGTCGTAGAGTCGGCCGATGTCGCTGATCGGGAGGTCCGACCGGCTCAGGCGCTGTAAGGCAGCGGATCGGATCTGCGACGATTCACTCGTGTTGCGCACGATTCCGGTGAGCCAGTCCTGGTTGTCCTTGCCACCGATGCGCGCAACGGCTCCGATGATCGCCATCCTCATTCGCTCGCTGTCACTGTTCCTATAGAGTGAGCGGAGGTAGGCTGCGTCGTCTGGTGTGCTGCGGTTCGAGTACGCCTCGAGCACTTGCATGCGGAGCGTCTCGGACGCGTCTCGACGTTCCAGCAAACCGCGGAGGCTCGCTCGAGCAGCTGGACTCTCCGACGACATGAGGCCGCGTACGGCGGCGCGCTGAATGCGCTCGTCGTCGGATGTGCGAAGGATGTCCTCGAGCGCCGCAAGTCCTGCATCGCCAGGCATCCGCGGCAGATACGATACTGCTTCCGCGCGCACGGTGGTGCTGGGATCGTTCTTGGCCGACGAGATGAGGAGCGACGTCGCTTCAGCGTCCCCGCGTCGAGCGAGCATGAAGATCGCCCGGCGTCGGAGCTCGACGAGGCAGTCTTCCCGTCGATCGAGGACGTGTCTGAGAATCGGCAGCGCAGCGGCAGCATCCATCTGGCTCAGCGCGTTCAGCGCCTCGACGCGGACCATGAGATCTTCCTGGTCGCAGGAGGATCCTGCCTGACGAGCGCTCCGCTCGACGTCAGTGGCGGCGTCGTCGTTGCCGCGCATCGCGAGCGCACCGCGAATCCGGGTGCGGAGTCCCTCCACGTCCGTGTCGTCGCGTCGCCAACCGTTCGCCGAAGGTGTCGACGAACGGTCGGCGATACTCCGCAGGACTCGGTCGGCGGCCATCAGCTCATCGGTCGTGCCGATTCGGTAGCGCGAGAAGGCTTCGTAGTACGAGCTCACGTACGCGTACGAGGAACCTGGATAACGCCGAGTGAGATCATTGAAGAGCTGAGCGGCACGACGATAATCACCGCGATTGAGAGCCTCACGAGCAACCCGATATAGCGAGTCGGCCGGGTCACTCAAGACCCACGGCGCAGGCGGGCGTCGATTGAGGAAGTCACCGTCGAGCGATTCCGGCGCCATCGACGCGTCCGGCCAGGCGCGCGGCGCGATCGCGGTCGTGGGCGGAACTGGCGCGACTGGCGCAGGATCCGTGAGGTCGAACGACATCGCGCGTGGAGTCGTTAGGTCGCGATCGAACAGGCGCTCGCGCAACCGATCCGCCTGCTCGCGCTGGCGATCGAGCTGGGAATCCTGCAGCTCGCGTTGGCGCTGCTCCAACTCCTGTTGACGCTCGAGCTGACGATCCTGAATCTCACGCTGGCGCTCTTCGAGCTCGCCTTGGCGTTCGAGTTGCGCGTCTTGCATAGCGCGCTGCAGTTCCAGCTCCCTCTGGGACTGCTCGTCGCTGCGCCACTGCAGGCTCTCCACGGCACGAGGCGCGCGCGCCGGACGAGGTGCCGTTTCCGGACGTGCCGGAACCGGCGGTCTTGGCGGAGTCACCTGTGCCGCCACGGGCGCAGCGGCGCCCGCGATGATACAGGTCAACAGCATTATGCACTTCATATCGGTGATCTCCTCGAGTGCTCTGATGGCGATGATCGGGTATCAGTCGTCGGCGGCGTATTCGGAGGCGGCGGTCCGCAGCCGCGGAATGACGTCGCGCTGATCGAGCGCCTGCTGGATGAGCTCCATCTCGGTGCGGCGTGATGGGTCGCGATCCTTCTCCAACCGTACAACTTGAACGAGGACGAGCTCGAGATCCTCGAGGAGATTGCGGAGCGCTGGATCCGACCCAGACGGCGAGTCGATGAGTAGACGCGTCGTCAGCAGCAAGTCGTTCGCGCGCTTCATGAACGCGTCGTCCGGACGACCACTGTTCGTCTCGGCGGGAAGCGCGATGAGCAACGCAGCCGCTTGACCGAGATATCGTGACGTCGCCGGATCGACCGGTTGCATTTCGGCGAAGCGTGCCGGGGGAGCCTGGGTGACCGTATCGGCGGTCGCGACCTTCACGTGCGTCGTCGATTTCGAGAGCGACAATCGGCCGATCCCGACGCCGATCACCAGCGCGGCGGCGATACGGAGCCACTGTGCATAACGGGTCGGTTTGCGCGATGCCGGGAAGACCTGGGCTTCGACCGCCGTCCAGATCTCGCCGAGGGGCATGTGGCCCTCGTCAGGCGGACGATTGTACGTGCGCGCCGCATCCTCCAGCAGATCGTCAAAGCGGTCGCGGTTTTCGTCAGTCATGACTCGTACTCCTTCGCGAACTCGGCGAGTGCGGCGCGGAGTTGCGCGCGTGCGGCCGAGAGTCGGCTCTTGCAGGTTCCTTCGGCGACGCCGAGCGTCTCGGCGATCTCCGTGTGGGTGTAGCCTTCCAGGTCGTGCATGATCAGCGTGGTACGATAGATCTCGGGCAATGCATCGATCGCTTTTGCCAGCCGCTCGCGGAGATCGGGCTCGATTCGACCGTTCCCGTTGGGTGCTGGGGCGGCGTCGAGATCGGTGAGGTCGGTCTCCCGCTCGCGAAGGCGGCGGACCTTCCGCATGGCATTGGCGACGACAGTGACGGTGATGCGGTGGATCCAGGTGGAGAAGGCGGCATCGCCGCGAAAGTCGGCGAGTCGGTGGAATGCACGAACGAACGTGTCCTGCGTGAACTCCCGTGCGAGCTCCGCGTCACCCGTTAGGCGATAGGCGAGCCGATACACCCGGGGTGCGTGGGCGTCATACAGCTCGCGCCCGGCAAGCCGGTCACCGGCGAGAACCCGGGCGATGAGCTCGGGTTCGTTCACCTTTGGAGTCGTCTGGAGGGCAAACGCGGTCCGTGTCACGGTGCTCGAGGGGATTAGATGCGGCTCGGGGGGAAAGCGTTCGCTGGGTTTTGGATACGGCAGGCTGATAGAGAATGGGAGCGGGCCAAAGGTCCGGGGAGAGGTGATTGACGCCAAGTACTTTGTATCCTAAAGTATGATGCATCGTCTTTTTCCGGATTCCGCTATGCGACCCATGGACCCCACCCTCGATTCAGCTTCTCGCCCTACCGGCTCGGCCGCACGCGAGCGCGCCGCCACAGCGCGCCACCTACTGGTCGACGCTGTCGTGCTCGGCGGACTCGCCGACGCGTTCCTCCGCGGCGGCTTCGGCATTGGCTTGCTCGCCTGGATGGTGGTCTTCACCGCAACGTTCGCGTACGTCAAGCGGCGCCGGGGCGGAATCAACCGCGAGCAGCTCGGTTGGCTCCTTACGGCGCTCTTCTTCGCGGCCACTTTTGCGTGGCGCGACAGTGGCGGGCTCGGGTTTTTCGATTTTGTGGCGATGCTGACCGCGCTTGCACTTCTCGGCGCCACGTCCTCGGCCGTATCGCCGATGCGCAGCGTTCTCGGGCAGCGTATTCGTGATCTTGCTCAAGCCCTCGCGCGGAGTGCGGCCCTCGTAGCCGCCGGGGTGTTCGGGTTGGTGCTCGCATGCGGCCTCGGCGATGGAGTTCAGCGATTGCGCCTCGGACGCACGAGAGCACTGGTGCGCGCATCGCTGATCGCCATTCCGCTAGTGCTCGTTTTCGGCGTGTTGCTCGGCTCGGCCGACCCGGTGTTCGGCTCACTCTTCCGTCTGCCCGACATCGATTTCGGCACGGTGGTGAGTCACCTCGTCGTCGCGGGCTTCTTCACATGGGTTGTCGGAGGTTGGATGTACGGCGCGCTTCTGAATGAGCGCCCGGTTCCGCGGATTCGAGAGGGGTTGCCGATCACGTTAGGCAGCCTCGACGTGACGATCGTGCTCGGCGCCCTCGTCGCGCTCTTCGCGGTCTTCGTCGGCGTGCAGATCGGATGGCTCTTCGGTGGCGAGCGCCTGGTGCGTGCGACCACGGGCCTCGGGTACGCGCAGTATGCACGCCACGGATTCTTCGAGCTCGTCTGGGTGTCACTGCTCGTTTTGCCGGTGTTGCTCGGCAGTCGAAGTGCGCTGGATGACGACGCCGTGGCGATTCGCCGGCACCGATTCCTGTCGATTCCCCTGCTGGCGCTACTCGGCGGGATCATGGCGTCGGCGCTCGGGCGCATGGGATTGTACGTGCATTACTACGGTTTGAGCACGGACCGTGTCTTCGCGACCGTATTCATGCTCTGGTTGGTCATCGTGTTTGCCTGGTATGGCTTCACCGTGCTGCGCGGACGGCTCCGGGACTTCGCCGCGGGAATGACGATCACTGGCTTTGCCACGCTCGCCGCTCTTGGTTTGGCAAACCCGGACGCCCTCGTCGCCCGCGTGAACATTTCCCGCGCGCAGGTGGCGCTCACCGTCGAGGATAGCGTCACCACTCCGGCAGCTCGGAAAACATCACTGTCGGCGAACACTGCCTCTCCAATCGACTACGGATATCTCACGTGGCGTCTCAGCGGCGACGCCGTGGGCCACGTGGTCGATGCGCTCGTCGCGAATACCGTCTCGCCGGTCGGTTCCGCGGCGCGACTCGCGGAGGTTCGCGCTCGATGCGATGCCGTGAAGACGCTGTTTCGTCGTTGGGGGTCTGGGCCCGTCGACTGGAATCTGCGGGCTTTTGGTGGGGATTGGCGGCGCTGGAATGTCGGTGCCTGGGACGCGTCGCGTGTCATGAGCTCGCACGAGGCGGCGCTGCGCAACGTTACCTGTCTCGACGCGAGCGGCGAGACGCCGTTTGGCGATCGTGACCGGCGATCGCTGCGGCCGGGTGAACAGGGCTACGTTGCCCCCGGGACGCACTGACGCTCTGGTCCAGCGCGGCCAGCAATTGTAGCGTTTGGGCGTGACGCCTGGCCAAATACCCGACGGCTATCTCGAGCACGCGCCGCCGCCTTCGCTGCGCGAGTACGTGGAGTGTTTCTGGACGCGCGGGGCGCCGCTGCCTAACGCGACCGTGGAGCACATCATTCCGGATGGCGGCATCGACCTCGTGCTTGGCTACGGCGGGGCGAAGGCGGCCGAGCGGCCGAACGCGATGCTCGCGGTTGGCACGATGACGCGTCCGCTAATTCTCGGCAGTCAAGAAGAAAGGCAGCTCGCTTTCGTCGGTGTGCGATTCTGGCCTGGACGCGCGCTTCCCTTCCTCGGCGTGCCGGCGGCGGAGCTCACCGATTTGCGAGTCGATATCGCCGAACTCTGGCCTAACCGCGGGGCGACTCTCGAGAGGCTGGAGGGCTATGACGCGGCGGCGGTGCGCCGCGCCTTCGAGGAGCTCCTGATTCATCGATTAGAGCGTGCGCGACCGTTGGACATGACAGTCGACGGCGCGGTGCGCGCGATCCTGCGCGCGGGTGGCAACCTCTCCATCGCCGCGCTAGCGCCGGCGCTCGGCGTGACGCGTCAGCACATGGCGCGCGCGTTCGCACTGCACGTCGGCGTTCCGCCGAAAATGTTCGCGCGCGTTGCACGCGTGCGTCGTGCACTCGCGAAAGCACGCGTGGCCGCCTCGCTCGATTGGGCGACGCTCGCGCTCGAAGTGGGTTACTACGATCAGTCGCATCTCGCGGGCGAGGTCAAAGAGATCACCGGCCGGACGCCGAGCGAATGGCTTGTTTCCGCCTGACGAGGACAGGGGAAGGGACTCGATTCCATTTTTCCAAGACGAGCGAAGTGGCGCGATGCAGTTTGTCTGCACCACTTCCACAAGGAGACTACCGGTATGAAGCGGAGCGAGATGCACAAGCTGACTCCCCTGCTCACGGTCGAGTCGATCGAACCGTGCTTGCCGTTTTGGGTCGAGCGCCTGGGTTTTGCGAAGACGGTCGAGGTGCCGGACGGAAATTCGCTCGGGTTTGTGATTTTGGCGAAGGACGCCGTCGAGATCATGTATCAGTCGCGCGCAAGCGTCGAGAAGGATATTCCACCGATGGGCCAGAGCCCGGCGAGTGGCTTGCCGGCGATGGGGCTATTTATCGAAGTCGGGAACATCGACGATATTGAGAGCTCGCTCGCGGGGATCGAGCACGTGATTCCGCGGCGGCGGACCTTCTATGGAATGGACGAGGTGGTGGTTCGCGAGCCGGGCGGCTACGTCGTGGTGTTCGCTCAGCCGGTGGCGGCAAACGCGTAGTGCGCAGCGCGCCGAGCGTGGAGCAACGGACGAGGCTGCGATCCCAGAGATGACCGGGACCGGCCAAGCACCGACCACGCTCGCGCGGCGGCTGGGGATGTTCGACGCGACGATGATCGTGATGGGCGGGATCATTGGCGCGGGGATCTTCATCAATCCGTCCGTAGTGGCGCGGCTCGTTCACACGCCGGCATTGATCCTCACGCCGTGGCTCATCGGTGGCGCGATCGCGCTCGCCGGCGCGTTCGTCTACGCGGAATTGGCCGATCGGAAGCCGGACGTCGGTGGACAGTATGCGTACATCCGAGACGCGTTCCATCCAATGGTCGCTTTTCTCTACGGATGGACACTGCTCCTCGTGACGCAAACGGGCGGAATGGCGGCAGTTGCTGTGACATTCGCCGCGTATTTTCGGGAGCTGACCGGCATCGGCCTAACGACACGAGTGCTGGCGATCGCGATCCTGCTCGTGCTGACCGTGATCAACTGCTTCGGCGTCCGCGCGGGAAGCAATGTTCAGAGCACGCTCATGGTGCTCAAGATTCTCGCGGTCGCGGCGCTCGTCGTCGTCGGCGGCAGCGCACACCGGCTCGAGGCGTCCGTACTGCCGACTGGTCAACCGGTGCCGGTTGCGGCTCTCGCGGCGGCGATGGTGCCCGTCCTCTTTGCCTATGGAGGTTGGCAAACCGCGTCATTCGTAAGTGGCGAGATGTGCGAGCCGCGCCGCGATCTCCCGCGTGCACTACTCATCGGGGTGCTGGGCGTCGTGGTCCTGTACCTGGCGGTGAATATCGTCTGTCTGCACGTGCTCGGCGCCGATGGCCTGGCAGCGACGACGACGCCCGCATCGGAGGTGATGCGGCGTGTCCTTGGCCCGGTTGGCGCGCGATTGATTGCCGCGGGCATCGCCGTGTCGACGGTAGGCTTTCTGAGCCAGGGCATGCTGACGGCGCCGCGCGCGTACTTCGCGATGGCGCGCGACGGCGTGTTTTTCCGGCAGGTCGCGTACGTGAGCCCGCGTTCGCGGGCGCCGGTCGTTGCGATCGCGGTGCAGGGCGTCTGGGCAGCGGTGATCGCGTTCTCGGGAAAATATGAGCAAATTCTCAATTACGTCGTCGCGCTCGACGCGGTGTTTTTCGGATTGACGGGCGCGGCACTGCTCGTGTTTCGCCGCCGCGAGCGGCGCTTGCCGGGTGGATTCCGCATGCCCGGACACCCGTGGACGACGATCGTTTTCGTCGCGGCGTTCTGGGCGCTGGCGGTCAACACGGTGATTCAGAATCCACGCTCGGCGGGGATCGGTGTCTTGATTCTGCTCGCGGGAATACCGGCGTACTACGGCTGGCGGCGACCGGCGAGGTCTTAGGGGCGTGAGCCGCGGGTCCACAGCAGGACCGTGCCGCAGCCTTGCTTGGTGCGGAATCCGGCCGGCGTCATCGAAGGCGTATAGACCTCCATCGCACCCACCTGATCGGCCTCGACCAGCGCATTGAGATCGCTCAATTCCCAGTTGATCAGCTGCTTGCCGTCGAGGAAGATCGCCGGCGTGCAATTCTCCATTTCGCCGCGCATGCGGATCGTCACCCGACGAGAGTTGTCTGTCGACACGGTGACGCCGGGTGCGCGCCGTAGAATGTCCGTGACCTCGTGCGGATGTATCCGATCGATGTCGTTTGCGGTGAAAAACTTCCCAGCGCCGAGCCGCATACGGGCGTCGAAGCCGACGGCACTCGTCAGTGTCGGGCGTGAGGCGCGAACGTGCACGGTGTCGAGGAACCGCCGGATCGTCAGCAGACCAATCACTACCGGAACATGCCGGTCGGTGAGATCGACGGCCCGCTCGTCAGGCACGAAGCCAATGGCGCGCGTGTTTAAAGTTTGCGTACCGCCAGGGACTCCCGCGAGTTGGAACGCCCCGTCGTCATTGGTGACACCAACGACATCGCTGTTGAACAGCTTGACGCGCGCACCTGGAATCGGTACGCCATCCTCCGATCGCACCCAGCCGGCGAGACTACTCGTCCGCCGCTTCGGGGCGCCGCTGTCGGGAGCGCTGCCGACGGGGCCAGTGCTGTCGGTCGGCACCAAATGATCGATGTACAGATTACGCCGCGCGATGCGAGACTTTGGAATATCCAACTCGATCGCGCCGCTGGTGTCCGCGCCCCTGATGGCACGCAGGATGACCGAAGACGCCGTGGGCACGCCGCAGATGACGAACCATCCGCTGGCGTCGGTCGTCGCGCGCCGCGAGAGAATGTCGCGCCCAACGCCATTCTTACCAAGGATGATCTCGCTCCATTCGGCGAGCACGATGCTGCTTTCGGTGCCGACGAGCGAGTGTGAGTTCAAGACATAGCCGATGACCGCTCCGTTCGTATTCCGGTCTTCGTCGCCGCGGCACAGTGCGAGCTCGATCCGCCCCGGTGACGGAACGGCAAGATCGACGCGTAACTCGCTACCATCGGTGACGGTCAGGAGATGCTGCATCACGCCGAGTCCGAGCGAGTCGAGCATCGGATGAACGAAGCCCGCGATGTATCTCCCGATTGCGACGCTGTCGAGCACGAACCGACCTAACGAGTCAGACGTAGTGCTGAAAAGGATGCGCGAGCGATCGTCGGCATTGACCAGCTCGACATGTGCGCCAGCGAGGGGGAGAGCGGCGACGCTGTCGTACACGAGGCCACGAAGCCTCGTCACTTGAGTGCGCGCGGTCGTCGGAAGTGAGACGATAATCGCAGCGACAGCACATCCAATGGCGCGTCGAGCGCCCATGCCCAGCCTCCAACAGGTGCCGATGACGAACCAGTATTACGCTGCTCGTGGTTCCCGACAAGGATGTGGTGTTAGGTGTTAGGGTTAGGGGAGCGGATTCTAGCCCCTGGCCCCTAGCAGCACCCAATACCCACCTGCCGTCAGGGCCCGCGGTCGCCGAACGTGTCGCACGCTTCGATCTGGCCCGTCGTAAGGCCGCGTTTGAACCAGGCGGTTCGTTGCGCCGCGGAGCCGTGAGTGAACGTCTCCGCGTTGACGTGGCCCGTCGTGGCGCGCTGGATTCGATCGTCGCCGACAGCAGCCGCGGCGTTGAGACCTTCTTCGATGTCGCCCTGCTGGAGAAGCCGACGCTGCTCGGTGCTATGCCCCCAGATGCCCGCGAAACAGTCCGCTTGCAATTCGAGACGCACCGAAATGGCGTTCGCGGTTCCAGGATTTTCATGCTGAAGGCGCCGCGCTTGTGCGTCGATGCCGAGTAGGTGCTGAACGTGATGTCCTAGCTCGTGCGCCAGCACGTAGGCTTCCGCGAAATCGCCCGGCGCGCCGAAGCGGCGCTGCAGCTCGTCGTAGAAGCCGAGGTCGATGTACACCTTCTGATCGAGGGCGCAGTAAAACGGCCCCATCGTCGACTCGGCCGTTCCGCATCCCGATTGCGTCGCGTCACGGAAGAGGACGAGCTTTGCATCCTGATACGGGACGTGTCGGTCGCCGAGAATCGATCGCCACGTGTTCTGAACGTCGTCGAGCACGAACGACACGAACTGTACGAGCCGATCCTCCGCCGGCGTGCTCGCGATTTCGCCATTCGTCGTTGCCGGCGCGCCGGCGCCGCTCGCCGATGTGCTGCCCGTCACAAAATCGCGACCGAAGATCAGGCTCAACACCAGTAGCACGACTGCGCCGCCGATTCCCATTCCCGCGCGTCCGCCCGGGATGAAGCCACCACCCTGGCCACGCCGATCTTCGATATTCGAGCTTTCCCCGCCAGGCGTCCAACGCATGTGCTGCTCTCCCCGCTTTTTTTCAAAACATGTGAGGCAAGAAACAGCCCATGTGGGCGGCGGTTGATTGGTGAGTGCTAATCGGGAGGAGCTCGGAACGAGCGACTAGAGAATAAACCCCGGTCCCTCGGCCCTAGCCCCCAGTCGCCCTCACATCACCTGATCGCCGCTAAGTCGTTGAGCAGCGCCACGCCTGCAAAGAGCAGTGACACGAGCAGCGCGGCGCGCCAAGCGGTGATTCCGAGGATGCGGCGTGCTCGAGCGAGCGCAGCACGTGCGGCGGCTTGGCCGCGAACGTCATCGTCGTTGCGGAGGGGCCACGCGTCGATCTTGATTGACCGCCTGACGAGATATGCAGCTGTGCTGAGGATCAGCACGACTGCGAGCGAGAGCGGTAGAAAGAGTCGGTCGATGAGCTCGGAAATCGGCATCGTCTTCTATACCCCACGGCGCCCGCTTCGGTTCGGTGGTGATGATCAGCCAACAGCACCTACACCCGATGTTCCTCCGCCAATGCGGTAGGGACCCGTCACCGTCAGCGCCAGTCTGCGGTTCAGCAGCCAGGCTCCGAATGCGGCGATGCCAATGATGAGCAAGCCAATGAGATTCGAGAACCCGGCGAAGATCGGGATCTCGGCCGCGAGCAGCACGAGTGAGCCGATGCCTAACAACATCGTGCCTGCTCCAAGCTGCCTGGGACGGAGCGGCGTCGCCGGCGCCGTACCAACGGGAGAACCAGATTGCATGATGTTGAAGCCGGTATCCGCGGTCCTGGCAGAAGCGCTCGAATCGAAGATGCGGCCAACGTGCGGAGCGCGCGCCGAGATCGTGATCGTGTCGGCCATCGGCAGGCTTTCACGCGGATGCGCCGAGTTGTGAGATGCATTCTTCTGAAACTCCTTGCCGATGAGCGGGATGTACGTCGAGACGATCGCCAGATACGTCAAAGCGACGGCGAGCGTCTGGTACGCCCAGCCGCCGCGACCTCGCGATCCTTTCCGGACCGCCTTGCCAACCATGAATCCAACTGCAATCGCGACGAGCCCGAACTCCCGGCCAGTGATTGCCACGACGGCGGAATAGAGAACCGAGCCAGCAATCGCCGCGAGCATTCCCAGAGCCGTCGCGTGCAAGCCGCGGGTGAATCGCGTTCCACGCGGCCGATCGAGTGCATCGCGGCACGAGTCGCAGATGATCGCGTTGTTCGCCTGATAGTACGTGCTAATGATCGGACGTGAACAGGTCTTGCACGACGTCGCCGCGGTATCGGCACGCGGCGACTCCAGCGTGATCCTCTTGTCGACGTCGAATTGCAAGGGTTTGTGACCCGCGGAGGCGCTCGCGTCGGTGCTCATGGCACGAGACTGACGATCGTGGCGGGCTCGGCGGCACAGCCCTAGCGGTGCCGAGGATGCGTGATCCGCTCGACGATCTGCTGGACACGCCAGGGGTTCACGCCATTGCGCTGTTCGAGCGCGAGCGGGTGGTCGGTTGGATCGAGTTGAACGAAGGGGCGCGTCGGCCAGGATCGGACGTGAATGACACTCTTTAGAAGTTGCGTATCAGGGTAGCCGGGAATCGCCGTGCAGAGCCACCCGAAGTATTGCGCGCCATTCCGGCGATCGATGTCGTCGACGCTCGCCAAATACCGTGCGAAGCTGTCGCGGCTGAGCGAGAGCCAGACGCCGTAGGTCAGCGGCTCCCGATAGCCGCGGACGGGAATCTCGAGACAGCCGCGAATGAAGAACCACTCGTTGTCGATGATGCAGGCGTCGTCGGAGAGCACCACGCGCCGTTCCCGCTCCGCGTCGGCGACAGCGAGGTATTGCGCGGGGAAATCCCAGCCGAAGCTCGGAATGCCGTCGTGCAGCGCGCCGCAGCGCGCGCACTCGAATCGAAATGGCTCCGAGTCCTGAAAATCGATGGTTGTTTGAATTGGATGCGTCATCGCATAGAGCGTCGAGCGTTACGCCGCGCGCGGACGACGTTGCCCTCAACGCTCCGCGCGCTGCGCTCTACGCAATGACGATCGAGTCGCGCGAACTCGCACAGACAAACACGTGTCGTCCGCTGTTGCGTTAGGCGACAGCGGACGAGTTGACCCGCGCTCCAGCGGCGGCACGGACAAACACGCCGCCGCGTGGATTATTTGTCAGCGTTGTGCGCTCGCGCGTTGGCGCTCGACGCGGCGCAGTACGTCCCCCTCGAGGTCGAGCCGGCTCGGCACTCCGTCACGACCGATGGTGAACGTTGCGAATGACGACCCCTCCCAGGTGTTGTCCCAATGCAGCCGGAACGTGTCGTACTCCCAGTGCTCGAGCGTGCCGGCGTGCGTCGAGCTCGAGCGAAGCCGCAGCTTGCCGTTCTCGAATGAGACCACGACATCGCCAACGAGCGAATCGGAGTACGTGCCGGAGTATTGATCGAGTGAGAGCGAGGCACGTGTATTCGGAATGCGGCGTGCTTCGGCGCGACGACGTGCCGAGTCACCGGCGGCACGTATACCGCCGTAGAGCTTCAGCAGATCGCCGCTCCAATCGCGCGGTGGATTGCCGAGACACGTATCGAAGACGCGATACATGAGCGCGTGCCGCACCTCGGCGTGGTCCATGTTCGCAAGCACGTAGACGCCCAACTTCTCATCGGGAATCAGGCCGATGATCGCGACCATGCCGTCGATGCTACCGGTATGGAAATCGACCATTCTGCCGGAGTAATCCTCCTGGAACCAGCCAAAGGCGTAAGTCGTCCAGTGGGGTTTCGTTAGGCGCGCGGTGGGATAGAACTCTTCGGGAGTGACCATGGTCTCCGGCTTGAGCCACTCGGCGTACGTCTCGGGCTTGAGCAGTCGCGTCCCGTCGACCCGGCCGCTGTCGAGGGCGAAGCGCATCCAACGCGCCATGTCAGCGACGCTCGCCCACACTGCGCCCGCGGACGCGACCGCGTCGACGCTGGCGTTGCCGACGACGCGGATGGTGTCGCCAAAAAGATAGTGTGGCGACGCGACATTGCTGCGGCCGCGCAGCGAATCGCCGAGTGGAACCGCGTTAGGCATTCCGATCGGCGCGAAGATGCGCGTGCGGACGAACCGCTCCCAGGGCATACCGCTCTCGGCCGCGACGATCTGGCCTGCGACGGCATACATGATGTTCTGGTAGATGAAGCTCGAGCGCAGCGAATACGCCGGCTCGGCGAAACGCACGCGGCGGATGACCTCATCCGCGGAATTGTCCGAACGATACCACAGTACGTCGGCGTTCCCGAGACCCGCGCGGTGCGTGAGGAGATCACGCACCGTGAGCTCGCGCGTGACGTAGGGATCGGCGAGCTGGAAACCCGGCAGGATCTTCGTGACCTTGTCATCCCACTTGAGCTTCCCTTCGTCGACGAGCATACCGATCGAGGCGGACGTCATGGCCTTCGTGGTCGAGCCGATGGCGAAGAGCGTCTGCGTGTCGACGGGTGCTGGCTTGCCGAACTCGCGGACACCGTAGCCTTTGGCGAACACGATGCGGCCGTCTTTCACGACGGCGATTGCGAGCCCTGGGACTTTCCAGTCGGCGACTGCTTTCGCCGTATATGCATCGAGGTCGCGAAGCGGATCCGCTGCGGGGCTGCTCTGCGCGACCGCGCCGGTATATGGCAACGCAAGCAAAATCCCAATTCGAACCAAATGACGGCTGAGCATGTCAGTCTCGTGAGGAGTGGCGCGGGATGTTAGCGTCGGAACGTCCGTGGCGCGAGCGGACAGAATCCTTACGCGGAGACGCGGCCGGTCCGTCACCACATGCTGGATGACACGCGCGTTATCACGTAGACTCGGGGACGAGAACACAGGGAGGCCGAATGCCGCAATCTCATCGAGCGCGGTCGATTGTCGCTGCCGCTCTCGCCGCGCTGGCCGCGTCAGGTGCCAGCGCACAGGTCCAGCAGAGCCAGCGCATCGCGTATCCTGAGACCAGGAAGGTCGATACGGTCAACGATTTCTTTGGAACCAAGGTCGTCGATCCGTATCGATGGATGGAAGACCTGAACGCGCCCGATGTCGCCAATTGGGTGAAGCAGGAGAACGCGGTCACTGAGCAATACTTCTCGCAGCTCGGGATGCGCGCGCATTTCAAGAATCGAATTACCGAGTTGTGGAACTATCCCAAGGTTTCGCTGCCCTTCCGCGTCGGCGGGCGGCTGTACTACGCCCGCAACACGGGCCTCCAGCGGCAGAGTGTCTTCTATAGCCGTACATCGTTAGGCGGAACGCCAACGCTGGTCATGGATCCGAACACGCTTTCCGCCGATGGCTCCATCGCGCTCGCCGGCTTTGCTCCGTCGCCCGACGGGAAGTACCTCGCGTACGGCATCTCCGAAGGTGGCGCGGATTGGCGGACGCTGCTGGTGCGAGAGCTCGAGACGGGCAAGCAGCTCGCGGATACCGTGCGCTGGCTCAAGGGCGGTGGGATGAGCTGGACGAAAGACGGAAACGGCTTCTACTACTCGCGCTTTCCGCAGCCCGACGCGGGAAAACAGCTGCAGAACGCGATCCGCGATGAGAAGATGTACTACCACCGTATCGGCACGACGCAGTCACAGGACGAGTTGATCTACGAGCGACCCGACCATCCGGACTGGTTTGTCGGCGGCGGCGTGAGCGAGGATGGTCGCTACCTGTTCGTATTTGTGAATCGCGGAACGGAGCCGCAGAATCGACTCTACGTCGCCGATCTCGGCGATCCGAAGCAGCCCAGGGTCGACGCCCCGATTCGGCCGCTCTTCGACAAGGGCGACGCGCAGTACTCGCCGATCGGCAACGTCGGCTCGACAATCTACTTGCAGACCGATCGCGACGCGGAGCGGAGTAAGGTCGTCGCGTTCGACATCGCCGCACCAGAATCGTGGCGCACGGTGGTGCCGGAGCAGATGAACGCGATCGAGCAGATCGCGATGTACAAGGGCGGCATCGCCCTCAATTTCCTGGAGGACGTCAAGGCGCACGTTCAGCTCTATGATCTCGACGGCAAACCGATCGGCGATCTGACGCTCCCAGCCATCGGCTCGTTGCAAGGTCTCTCAACTCGAGAGGACACCCCGGAGATCTTCTACGGCTTCACCTCGCCGCTCTATCCCTCCACGGTGTTCCGCTACGATCCGGCGACGAAGAAAAGCACGCCCTTCGAGGCGCCGAAGCTCAGCTTCGACGCGAGTCAGTATGAGACTCGCGCGCTCTTCTCGACGTCGAAGGACGGGACGCGCGTGCCGCTGTTCGTGACCATGAAAAAGGGACTCGCGCTCGACGGCAATAATCCGGCGATGCTCTACGGTTACGGTGGCTTCGATATCGCGACGACGCCGAGCTTCCGACCAGATGTTCTCGCGTGGCTCGAGCAAGGCGGTATCTGGGCCACCGCCAGCATGCGTGGCGGAAGCGAATACGGCGAGGCCTGGCACAAGGCAGGGATGTTCGAGCGGAAGCAGAATGTTTTCGACGACTTCATCGCCGCCGCCGAATATCTCGTGAAGGAGGGCTACTCCTCGCCGGCAAAGCTCGGGATCATGGGTGGATCCAATGGCGGGCTCCTCGTCGGCGCCGTCGAGGAGCAACGGCCGGAGCTGTTCGCCGTCGCGCTGCCTGCGGTCGGTGTGATGGACATGCTGCGCTATCACAAGTTCACCGGCGGTGGTGCGTGGGCAACGGAGTACGGCTCGGCCGACGACTCGACACAATTTCAGTACTTGGTAAAGTATTCGCCCGTGCATAACGTGAAGGCCGGTACCTGTTACCCGGCGACATTGATTACAACCGCGGATCACGACGATCGCGTCGTGCCGAGCCACTCGTTCAAGTTCGCGGCGGCGATGCAGGCGGCCCAGGGATGCGCGAAGCCGGTCGTGATTCGCGTCGAGACGCAGGGTTCACACGGCTATCGGCCAACCGACAAACGAATCGCAGAGCTAGCCGACGAATGGGCCTTCACGGCGGCAAACATGGGGATGACAACGAAGGTCACGCCGTAGTGGGCCAAAGGGCAGAGGGCAGAGGGCAGAGGGTAGAGGGTAGAGAGTAGAGCGTAGCGGGCAGAGGGTATCGACGACCACTCTCTGCGATCCACCCTCTACCCTCTACCCTCTACCCTCTACCCTCTACCTGTTGCTCCGCGGTCAGTCTGCCAGTCCTCAGGGGGCCATGACCGTCGGCCAACTCGTCGCCACGATTACGATTGCGGCTGCCATCGGCGGCGGCAGCACATCGTGCTCTCGTATGGGTACCAGCACAAACGCTGGGACTGATACCGTCTACATCGGCGTCGCCGCAACGCGCACGAGCCCAGCGTATTTTCGCGGCGTGCAGCTCGCGCTCGACAAGCTCAACGCCGAGCGTCCGCACAGCTCACCGCCGTTCGGAATGCGCATGCCGCCCGTGCTGCAAGCCACTCAGGTCGCGGTCGCGGCACGTTTCCGCGACGACCCGTCGGTGATCGGCGTTGTCGGCCACACCGGGAGCGCGCAAACAATGGAAGCGGCGCCGATCTATGCCGACGCCGCCGACGGCGGACGCCGAGCGGTCGTCGCGGTCACGCCGACAGCGACGAATCCGCAGGTGACACGCGTCAATCGGTGGATCTTCCGGGTGTGCCCCACCGACGAGGACGCCGCGCGCGCGCTGGCGCGCTTCGCCGTCGACTCGCTCCACGTGCAGCGCGTCGCGGTCGTGTATCGCAACGATTTATTCGGACGCGGCTTCACACGGACGATCGCGCCCGAGTTGACGCGCGGCAACGTCACGATCACGGAACGAGATCCGTACCTCGCGGAGATAACCGAGTACCAGGCCTATGCGGCCCGCATCGCGCGGAGCGGCAGCGAGGCCGTGATCTTCGCCGGCGGCGGTGTCGACGCCGCCGATCTCGTTCGTGCGCTGCATAACGAGTCAGCGCATCCCGCGATCCTTGGCTCGGACGACGTCGCGAGCATCCTCGATGGCGTGAAGACGATCGTACCGAAGGTCATTCCTGTAACGCGCGGGCGGACGCAGCGGCGCCGGCCGCCACTGACAGAAAGCGACGACCGATCGCTATTTCGCGGCGTTCGCTTCGCGGCCTTCTACGATCCCAACCGCCCGACCGACGGCGACGCGAAACAGTTCGCCGCGGAGTACGCGCGCCGGTTCGGTGTGCCGCCGACGCCGCAGGCAGCCCTGGCCTATGACGCGGCGATGCTCATCGGTCGCGCGGAGCTCGCCGTCGGCGCCGATCGAAATCGCATTCGTGACTGGATCGCATCCGTCGGCACCGCCTTGCCGCCGCTCCGCGGCGTCACCGGCGACATTCGCTTCGACGATCACGGGGACGCAGTCGCAAAACCAGTTGTGATCGGCGCCATCGAGCCATGAACCACCGCGCGATGCGCCCGATCTGGGAACAGCGGCAGTCCACGATGGTCCGGCTCGGATCGGCCATGGGAAAGTGGCGACTGCGCACGATTCGCGGCCGTCTCCTCGTCGGCTTCTCGGCGACATTTGGCGCTTTGTTGGCATCCGGCCTGTTGAGTATTTACGCAATTCAGCGCCTCTATCGTGACATGGGTTCGACGGTGACGTCGACGAACCGTGTCTCCTCGACTCTGTTCGAGGGATACGACGCGACGCTCCGCTATGTCGCGACCGCGCAGGCGATGATCCTCGACGGAAATGCCACTCGCGTCGCCGAGGCCGACAGCCTGAGCGTCCTCGCCGATTCATTGCGGCGTACGCTGCTGCGCTCGGACGCGCTCGATCTCGAGGATCGGCGTGCCCTCGAGCAGTTGGGCGCGATGCAAGGGCGACTCGAGGTGCGATTCAATGTCGCCAGAGCCTATGACGAGGTCGGAAGGTCGGATGACGCGGCGCGGCAGTCGATGCTCGCGACGGCGATGCTCGACTCCCTCTTCACGCAGGCGCGCCATCTCACCCGCGTTCAGGACGAGCGCGCCGCCGAATCACTGCGGAGCGTGCATCGGGCGATGATCGCGCGCCGAACGCTCCTCATCGCGGTACTCGCGCTCGGATTTCTCGCGGCGTGGCTCTTCGGCCTCTGGACGTGGCGAGCGATCGCGCTCCCGCTCGATCGCCTAACGACCGCCGCCAGTTCCCTCGGCGAGGGCGATCTTCGCGTCACCGTTCCATTGTCGGGGCTCGACGACGAGTATCTGGTTCTCGCGACGACGTTCACGCGCATGGCAGATCGCCTGCGCCGGGTCGTCGACAACATTCAGCGTGAAGCAGCGGACATCACCCGTGCGGCAGAATCGCTCAATACCGCCGCCGAGCAGGCAGCCTCGTCGACCGGACAGATCAGCAGCGCGATGGCGGGTGTCGCCCGCGACGCGGAGACCCAGCGCCGGCACATCGTCACGTCGGAAAACGTGCTCGGCGACGTCGGCAATTCGGCGCATGCACTGAACGACGTCGCAACGCGCTCACGCGAGCTCGGCGAATCCATTCACTCGACGTCGCTGCGCACGCGCGCGGGGATTCTCCAAGCGCTCGAGGTGCTCGATCGCGCGAAGCTCGTCATCGACGGCTCGAAGGGTGAGGTGAACGGCTTGGAGCTCGCCTTCGCCGAAGTCGTGCGCTTCACGAGTGCGATTCAGGGCGTCGCCGATCAGACGAATCTGCTCGCGCTCAACGCCGCGATCGAGGCGGCGCGTGCGGGCGACCATGGGCGCGGCTTCGCCGTCGTCGCCGAGGAGGTCCGCAAGCTCGCCGAGGAGAGTGGCCGCGCCGCCGACGAGGTGAATGCGATTGTGAACGCGATGCGCGAGCGGATTGGCGCGACCGCAAAGGCATTCTCCCAAGGCATCCACGAGCTCGGAGACGTCGGATCGGTGTCGCGCGCCGCCGTCGCTGCCCTCGATACGGTGGACGACGCCGTTGCCGGCGTGAATCAAGTTGCGTCGTCGGTGAGCGCGGCAGCGATGTCGCATACGACGGCGGTGTCGAAGCTCATCGCGAGCCTAACGGCAGCCGGCGAACAGGCGGATACGCAGGCGTCGACGAGTCAGGAAGCCGCGGCCGCGGCCGAGGAGACCGCTGCGAGCGCCGAACAGGTGGCGGCGACGGCGCAGCAACTGGCGACCAACGCGTCGCGGTTGGAGACGCTGGTGGTGGGATTCAAGACGTAATTGGTTGTTGGTTTGTCGGCGGTTGGTGATTGGTCAGTGATACTGGTCGGCGCTGCGCGCCGACCAATCCGAATCCACCACCAACCACCAACCACTAATCACCACCAGCCACCAACCACTAATACCGATAGTGCTCCGGCTTGTACGGCCCCTGCACCGGCACGCCGATATAGCTCGATTGCTCACTCGTTAGGGTCGTGAGCCTGGCGCCGAGTTTGTCGAGGTGCAGACGCGCCACCTTTTCGTCGAGGTGCTTCGGGAGAACGTACACTTTTTTCTCGTACTTCCCCGGGTTGGTGAAGACTTCGATCTGGGCCATTACCTGATTCGTGAAGCTCGACGACATCACGAAACTTGGATGCCCCGTCGCGCACCCGAGGTTCATCAGGCGCCCCTCCGCGAGGATCATCACGCTGTGACCATCCGGAAAAGCCCACTCGTCGTACTGCGGCTTGATGTTGATGCGCTCGATGCCCTTCAGCTTCTTCAAACCGGCCATGTCGATCTCGTTGTCGAAGTGGCCGATATTGCCGACGATCGCCTTGTCCTTCATGCGCGCCATGTGCCGCGCGGTGATGATGTCCTTGTTGCCCGTCGCGGTGATGAAGATGTCGGCCGTGGAAACGACGTCATCGAGTGTTACAACTTGATAACCGGCCATGCAGGCTTGTAACGCACAGATGGGATCGATCTCGGTGATGACGACGCGCGCGCCCTGGCCGCGGAGCGCCTCCGCGCAGCCCTTGCCGACCTCGCCATAGCCGCAGATCACGGCAAGCTTACCGGCGATCATGACGTCGGTTGCGCGATTGAGGCCGTCGATCACGGAATGCCGGCAGCCGTAGATGTTGTCGAACTTGGACTTCGTGACCGAGTTGTTGACGTTGATCGCCGGGAACAGGAGCTGGCCGGTCTCCTGCATCTGGTAGAGCCGGTTCACGCCAGTGGTGGTCTCCTCGGTCACGCCGCGGATGTCGGCCGCGATGTTCGTCCAGCGCTGGGCGTCCTCGTCGAGCGAGCGCTGCAGCGTGGCGAGGATGATCTTGAACTCCTCGTTGTCGGTCGTGTCGGGCGAGGGGACCGCGCCGGCGGCCTCGTACTCCACGCCCTTGTGCACGAGCAGGGTGGCGTCGCCACCGTCGTCGAGGATCATGTTCGGGCCTGCACCGTCGGGCCACGCGAGCGCCTGCTCGGTGCACCACCAGTACTCCTCGAGCGTCTCGCCCTTCCAGGCGAAGACCGGGATGCCCTGCGGGTTCTCGGGCGTGCACTCGGGGCCGACGACGACCGCGGCGGCCGCGTGGTCCTGGGTCGAGAAGATGTTGCAGCTCGCCCAGCGCACCTCAGCGCCGAGCGCGACCAGCGTCTCGATCAGCACGGCCGTCTGGATCGTCATGTGGAGCGAGCCGGTGATGCGGGCGCCCTTGAGCGGCTGCTCCGCGCCGTACTCCTCGCGAGACGACATCAGCCCGGGCATCTCGTGCTCGGCGAGCTGGATCTCCTTGCGCCCGAAGGCGGCGAGCGAGAGGTCGGCGACCTTGAAGTCGGTGCCGGTGGTGGTCGGTGTGGTGGTCATGCGGCCTCCATTGGCGTTGGTGAAGGGGTAACCAGTCCGAGCAGTCGCTGGTGCTTCTCCTGCTCCCAGCTCAGCCAGTTGTCGTTCGAGACGCCCTCCGGGCGCCTCGGGGCGGTCTCGAACCAGGTCTCGAGCGCCTGATGCAGCTCCTCGTCCTCGCGCATGCGCTTGGAGAAGGCGACATCGGAGAGACCGCAGTCGAAGCGGTCGAGCAGCTCGCGCAGGGTGCGCAGCCGTTGCAGCTCGTCCGCGCGGAAGACGCGGTAGCCCGAGTCGGTTCGAGGTGGATGGATCAGCCCCACGCGCTCCAGATAGCGCAGCATCCGGGGCGACCAGCCAGTGGTCTCAGCCGCCTCGTTGATCGTCAGGCCATCCATGATCCGAGACCAACCTTAGCACGACTATGTCAAGGTTATCGAGGCCCTGATCGTGGTCTTGCGACGACCGCGTAGACGTTCTCCGAGTAGAAGAACGCGCCCTGCTCAGCGAGCTGCTCGAGGTCGGCGCGCCAGCGCTCGATCTCCCTGACGGGTAGCGCGTCCGCGAGCGTGCGCACCATGTGGCGCACCTGCTCGTACGGGTAGCTCCCGGGCTTGTAGCTCAGGCCGGTGAGCACGAACGGGTGCACGCCCACCAGCTCGAAGTCCGCGCTCACGAGGCCGGGCAACCGCCTGCCGATCAGCCCGTCGGCCGCCGCCATCCAGGGCTGCTGGCGATCGGCGTAGCGGTGCACGATCTCGCGCGTGAGGCTCGGCACCGTGCTGTTGAACACCACCGTGTCGAAGTCGGTGTGCGAGAGCACGAGCCGGCCGCCGGGTCGCATGATCCTGTGGACCTCGCGCAGCACCAGCTCGGGCTTGGGCAGGCACTCGAGCACGTTGTGGCAGACGACCTTGTGGAACACGCCGTCCTCGAACCCGAGCCGGTCGTTGGCATCGGCCTGTACGAGCTGCACGCGATCCGACACCTTCGCGTCCCGCAACGCGCTGCGGGCGGCCACGAGCGTCTCGGTGCTGATGTCGAGCCCGATCAGGCGCAGGTCGCCCGGGCAGTCGAGCGCCATCTGCTTCAGCGTGCCGCCGGCGCCGCAGCCCAGGTCGAGCACCCGATCGCCGGGCTGCGGATCCACGAGCCCGGACAGGAAGGGATGCAGCGGCGGAGCGTCCTCGAGCTCCAGGATCGGCGCGCCCTTGACCCCGCCGGCAGTGGTCACCGGCGGGAAGATTACGAAATCAGCCGAGCGAGGCCTTGAAGCGATCGAGCACATCGATCGGCGTGGGATCGGTGCCGTCGAGCGCAGCGAGGTAGACGGACACCAGGTCGCCCAGGAAGACGAGCGACATCACGCGTTCGAGCGCGGACTCTCCGCGCGCCTCCACCCGCTCGACCACGTTGGCGCCGGGGCTCGCAGCGCGCGCCGTCAACTCGATGCGCCGGCGCAGGCGCGGGTGTCCGGCGGGGTCGTCGAGGAACACCGCGGACAGCGGCGGCCCGGGGCTCTCCCAGGC
>DASXKV010000012.1 GCA_036496605.1 Gemmatimonadaceae bacterium
AATTCCGGCACCTGCAACTCCTCGTCGAGGGGAAGAGACGGGAAGTGAACGTGCTGAGGATATTCCCGTGATGCTGCCTGCACAACACCCAGTTTCTGGCCCGACTGGACTGAGGGGGTGGTCGTTCGCTCCGGCCGGACCATTTCGAGCCCGGCGGGCGGACAACTTGGGCACCTGGTTATGTCGTCACTCGACAACGTCCGAGGCGACTCGTGAGGCAGAAATGCAGAGCTGGGGCGGGAGGACTCGAACCTCCAACTTCCCGATTAACAGTCGGGCGGTCTGCCAATTGACCTACACCCCAAACGGCGACGACGTAACGATGACAAAGAAAAACCCACGGCGTGTTTCCGCGGGCGAATATTCGCGAGCTTACGTCGTCTGCGCTCCCATGTCAAGCTTTCTTAACGCCAAACGACAAACGATTTAGCTCGCATCGGTGTACATCTTCACGAGCGGCACCGCTGCAGCATCGAGGTTGCCAGCTGCGTCCGCTCGCCGCCGTTGTCAGTAGCCTAACGTCTGACGTCGTGCGAGCCGTTACCCCTCTAATCCATTTGACGAGCTGCCTCATGCCAACGACCAACTCTCGTTCTCTCCCGTCCGGCATCAGCCGCATCGACCAGGAAACCTCACGTACACACGGATACTTCGTCCGCGTCGGTTATCGCAAGACGACCAAAGGGTGGCGTCCGAAGGCGAGCGCCTTCTTCGGCGACGCCGGCCACGGCGGGAAGTCCTCGGCGCTGCGCGCGGCTGAGAAATGGCTCCGGACGACGAAGCGCGGGATGCCAAAAGCGAAAGCTCGCTGACACTTCATCGCAGCTATCCACGGTTGAACGCGGAAGCGGCCGGAGGCCGCACAGAAACGCAAGGATGAGTCGCGTTAGGATTTCTTTGCGAGCTAATCTTCAACGCTGTGTTCTATCCGGTCACTTCCGCGCAATTCACTGGCACCGTTCGGCTATCGGCACACTTGTCGTGCCTCGCAACGTAAACGGCGCCGATCGAGTGTCACCGGAATTAGTCCCTACAAATAACCGGAACGTCCCCGGCTCGGCGACGCGTCGCATCGCGAGATCGGTGAACGCCAGATCGCCGACGCCGAGGGTCCAGGTGATGGTCGTCTTCTGCCCCGGCGCGAGCGTCACCCGACGAAAGCGCTTCAGCTCCATCACCGGACGCGTCACGCTGCCGACGTCATCGCGCACGTAGAGCTGCACGACCTCGTCGCCGGCGCGTTGGCCCGTATTCGTGACATCCACGTCGACTCGCAGCGAGTCATTCGCACCGATCGATGACGCGCTCAGCCGCGGCCCCGCATAACTAAACGAGGTGTAACTCAGGCCATACCCGAACGGGTACAGCGGCGTCCACGGAATGTCCCAGTACTTCGACGTGTACTTCTCGTTCGTCGGCGGACGACCCGTGTTCTTGTGATCGTAGTAGATCGGCACTTGCCCAACCACGCGCGGCACGGTCACGGGCATCTTGCCGCCAGGATTCGCGTCGCCAAACAGCACATCGGCGACAGCGTTGCCGTGCTCGATGCCAAGGAACCACGTCTCGAGAATCGCCGGCGCCGTCGCGTTCAGCCGTTCGATCGAAAGCGGCCGTCCGTTCATGAGCACGACGACGACGGGCTTCCCCGTCGCGACGATTGCATCCGCAAGCTGCTGCTGCGCGCCCGGTAGCTCGAGCGTCGAACGACTCTCCGCTTCTGCGCTCATTTCGCCGGTCTCGCCGACGACGAGAACCACCGCCTCCGCCGCGCGCGCGACACGCACCGCTTCGGCGATCCCGTTGGTGTCCGCGCTCGTCGGGCTCGCACCGGCCGCATACGTCACTGTCGTCTGCGGCGACACGGCATGACGAATTCCGTCGAGTACGGGCACTGCATCTTCGTGCCGGCCGAGCGCTGTCCAGTTGCCGAGCACGGCGCTCGAGTCGATGGCGAGCGCACCGATCACCGCGACCGACGCAATGGTCTTCTGCAACGGCAAGGTCCCGCGGTCGTTCTTGAGCAGCACGATCGATCGGCGCGCCGACTCGCGCGCCGCGGCGCGGTTTGCGGCGGTGAGCACGTCGGTGCGCTCGCGCGCGGCGTTCTCTCGAAGATATGGATCCTTGAAGAGACCCAGCCGGTACTTGAGGCGCAGCATCCGCCTAACAGCCTCGTCGAGCTCGGCGATATTCAGGCGCTTGGCAGCGGCGGAGCGCGGTAGGACACGCGTATAGATCTCGCTCACCATGTCGACGTCGACGCCGGCGTGCAGCGCCAGCTCGCCCGCCTGCGCGCTGTCGGCGGCAACTCCGTGGTTCATCAGCTCCCAGATACCCGTCCAGTCGCTGACGACGAGTCCGTCGTACTTCCACTCGTTGCGAAGAATGTCCGTCAACAGGTGGTGGTTCGCGTGCGACGGGACACCGGCAATCTCGTTGAAGGAGGCCATGAACGTCGCGGCGTCCGCACAGGCGGCGGCGTGGAACGGCTGGAGATACACATCGCGCAGCGTCCGCTCCGACACTTCGGCGACATTGTAATCACGCCCGCCCTCGGGCGCTCCATACGCGGCGAAGTGCTTCGCGGTTGCCGCAATCGCGTCGCGGGCGCCGAGATTAGTACCCTGGAAACCACGGACCCGAGCAACCGCGAATGCGGATCCCAGATACGGATCTTCGCCTGAGCCTTCGACGATGCGCCCCCAGCGAGGATCGCGCGCGATGTCGACCATGGGCGCGAACGTCCAGTCGATGCCAGTGGCAGAGGCTTCGATCGCCGCGATGCGCGCGGCGCGCTCCGCGCCGGCGGGATCCCAACTTGCAGCCTCACCCAACGGTACCGGGAAGATCGTACGCAGCCCGTGAATCACGTCCAACGCGAAAACCAACGGAATATGCAGGCGCGACTCCTCGACGGCGATCTTCTGCAGCGCGCGCGCGGTGTCCGCGCCGACGATATTGAGAAACGAGCCAATGCCGCCGTGCCGCAGCTGTTCCATGCGCTGCGCCCGCTCGCCGCCGCCAGGGCCGGTTGGATTCCCTGCCCCGGACACCTGATTGAGCTGGCCGAGCTTCTCGGCCACGGTCATGCGAGCGAGAACGGAGTCGACGAAACGCGTCTCGACGGCACGTACCGTTAGGCGCGGTGCCTGTGCGCCGACGGAGCCCGCGCTCACCAGCGCGAGCCCGAGCAACAGCCGGGTTCGTGTCATCACGAGGTGGGTTGGTCGGTGTCGGGCTTGAGCGGTACGAGGCGCACCGCCGTTCCATAGCACAGCACTTCCGAGACGCCCTGCATGATCTCCGTTGCGTCGTAACGCAGCGCGATGAGCCCGTTCGCGCCGAGCGCCTTCGCGTGGTTCACCGCGAGCTCGAACGCCGCGGCCCGTGTCTGCTCACAGAGGTCGGTGAGCAAAGTGATATCGCCGCCGATCAACTGCTGGAGCTTGGCGCCCACCCTCCCGAAAACCGAACGTGAACGCACGGTGATGCCGCGAACGACGCCGAACCGCTCGAGGATTCGGTAGTCGGGGAGCATGTTCTCGGTCGTCGTGAGGAAGGCGGGTGGTGGTCGCATTTTCCGTTGATGCCTCCAGAAGCCGACTAGTCAACCTACGGTTCACCTCATTGTTTCGTGCCGCTCGAGGTGGCTTGACCTGCGGCACCGTGATCCCACACGAACCGATGGAGGAAGTCCCCCATCTTGTCGAAGATGTCCACCCAGCGCGCATGAATCAGCGACTCGTGCGTGTCGTCGGGGATGACCGTGAGCTCGTAGTACACGTTGTGCGCGCGCAGGAGCTGCACGAGTCCCACCATCTGCGCGAAGTCGACGTTGCGGTCGTCGTCGCCCTGAACGAGGAATACCGGCGACTTCCAGTTGTCGATCGCCGAGATCGCGGACGATTTGTACGAGAGGTTGGTCGTGTCCAGCGAATTCCCGTACAAATGCACGCCGGCAAGGTCGGCCCCGGCAACGAACAGATCTGAATTCCGCGCGAGTGCCTGTGAAGTCAGCAGTCCGCCGTACGAGAGCCCCCAGATGCCGATGCGCGTCGGATCGACGTCGGGGCGCGACTGGAGATACTTGCCCGCGGCGAGGACGTCCTGGTACTCCGAGTTACCACGCGCCATCGTGTTCGCCGCGTTGCGGAAAGAGCGCCCGTAGCCCACGCCGCTCCGGTAGTTGACCGAGAGCACGACGTAGCCCTGGTTCGCGAGCCACTGGTTGTACGCGTACGCCCAGTGGTAGAACTGCATGTAATGATAGCCCGGGAGCATCTGCCTAACGGGTCCGCCGTGGACGAAGATCATCGCCGGGCGGCGCTCGCCGGGCTTCAGGTCCCTGGGCAGGAAGAGCTGGTCATGAATCTCTAAACTGTCGGGCGACCGGACGATGACGATCTGCGGCGTGACATGGGCAGTTTTAGGAAAATCCGCAGGCAAAGTCGGATAAACAACGCGTGTCACACCGCCACTCGCCGAGACAAGGCCGACCGACGCCGGCTGCGCGGCGCCGAAGTAGAGCACGGCGATCTGCTTGCCCGACGCGAGCGGCTGCGGGGAGGTCTCGATGCCGTCGTCGGTCGAAACTTGTTTGGGAGTCCCTCCTGACGTCGGGACACTCCAGATGTGGCGCTTCTCGATGTCGTTGGCGTTCGTGCAGTAATACAGCGTCTTGCCGTCGCGCGAGAGCGCCGCCGAGGTTGCGTCTTCGATCAAACCATTCGTCGTCGTCAACATGACGGGCGCGGAACCGGGGCTCGTCGTGCTGATCGCATAGTAGCGCTCCCACTCGTCGTCGGGCGCCGAAAGCGGGAAAAGGACGTTGTCACCTGCCCAGATCACCGCGCGCATCCCGACGAACTTCTCGTCGTTAGGTGCGTTGTGCCACAGCTCGTGCGCCGAGCACTCGATGCCGCCGGCTTCGGTTGGGCCGGACGCCGCCGGACACTTGGTCACGTCCGCGACCATGACCGACAGGTTGTAGCCGCCCTTGAAGTTCGCGCGGTATAGACCAGGAAAACGACGATCGCGCGTCGTGTCCTCGCGCTGCTGCTCGCCACGGCCGAAGCCACCGCCTCGACCGAACGCCACCGCGAGACAGCTGCCACCGCCACGGCCGCCGCGACCGGATGCAGGCCCCGGCGGGTTGCCGATGCTGCCGGTGCCGGGCTGGGCCTGCATGCCAAAGGGCACGCCTGGGCGGCGAATGAAGGCGATGCGCTTCGAGTCCGCCGACCACGCCGGCGCGCCATCGCAATCCACGCTCGGCGCCACGAAGTCCACGCGCCGCGTGCGCGTGTCGAAGACGCCGATGAAGGAGTGAGTCTCGCGATCGCTGATGAAGGCCACTTTGGAACCATCAGGCGACCAGCGCGGATTGCTCTGACGTCCCCACTCTCTAATGAATGGGACAATGCTGTCCGACGGGGGCGCTGAAGCGTTAGGCGTGATGCGCGCGCGGTGGATTTGTCCGTCTCGGACGTAAAGGACCGCGCGTCCGTCCGGCGAGAGCGTCGCCGCCTCGGCCGCCGCGACGCGCCAGGGCGCACCCGCACCGGACGTCCGCACCGCCCACACGGCCCGCTCGGCGCCCCTCGGATCGTGCGTCGGGTTCGCGACCCAGCCCTGGCGATTCTCGTTCGTGCCGCGGATGAAGATGGCGGTGGAGCCGTCATCGGAGAGCTCGACCTCGGAGACGTCGACACCGTCGTCCTGCATGAAGCTCGTTAGTCGGACGGCCTTGAAGTCCGGCGCGGCAGCGGTGTAGACGTTGCGCATCCCGCGCTCGTACGCGACCCAGGCGACGCGATCCACCTCTTTGGCGCGCGCGAGCTCGAGGGGCGAGGACGGGCTGAGGAATTGCGCGACGGTCGCCTTCGTTTGGGCGGCGAGGGGCGCGGTGAGGAGGGAAATACACGTCGCCAGTACGGCTGACGCGGAGCGACTGAGGTGACGCATGCGGATCTCCGATTGGTTTCGGCGCAACTCTAACGTGGCTTACGCGTTACAGCTTCGCAACGTTCGGAGTGGAGGGCAGAGGGTAGAGGGTAGAGGGTAGAGGGTAGAGGGTAGAGGGTAGAGGGTAGAGGGTAGAGGGTAGGGGGTAGAGGGTTGAGAGTAGAGAGTAGAGAGTGGAGAGTAGAGGGCAGAGTGTGGCCGCCCACTCTCTACTCTGCCCTCCACTCTCTGCCCTCTACGCTCTGCCGCGCTCGACGAGCGTCTCCTTGTGAATCGTTGCGGCGTGAGCGTGAGGCGAAGCTGCTGCTGCTTCGCGGTCTCGCCTCTCGTCTCCCGATCGTTGGCGTTCTGCTCGACGGCGTGCGTGGTGAAGCTCGCGATGATGTCGAGGCGTTTGCGCGCCGCCGTGAAGTCAAGGGCGCTCATGAGCTTCGTGGCGTTCTCCTTGATGAAGCTTGGGCGCGTTCGAGCGCGGTGAGAACGGCGTTTTGTCGTGTGCGCATACGTGTATCTCCCGGCGAAGAGCTGCGGTGAATGAGGTGTCAATGGATCGACTCCGTGCACGTCCGTCGCGGTGGCCGAGGGGAATGCAAGTGCGATGTGGCGACGTGAGGACGTCGCTGGCGGTTTGGTTCATCTCAACGGGGGCGGTCGTGCCCTGAGCGGCAGCGTGGTCAACATGGTCGGCGAGGGATGAGAAGTGGTTGGTAGGGAGCGAAGTGTGAAGGGCAGCGAGTCACATGGCTTCTGGGACTGTTGTTATTGCCGCGGCAACGGTGCGATGCGATGTGTGATGATCGAGATGGACTCGCGGCGTTGTCGATCTCGTCGGCGGAGTGATGGATGTCGTCGCCGGAGTTGTTGATCTCGTCGGCGAAGTGAGTAGTGTCAGCTATAATCCGATCACATCGAGCTGGACGT
>DASXKV010000013.1 GCA_036496605.1 Gemmatimonadaceae bacterium
CAGCCGGTGTTCGTGGAGAATGGCCGTCCGGAGGACTTCGCCGACGCGCTGGTGGCGGCGGCGGGGGCGGTGCGTGCGTCGGTCGACTCGCGTGCGAACAGCATCACGAGTAAGGCAGGGGCACGCGAGGGAATCAAGACCGCCGCGACGCGGGCGCACCTGGTATTGCGGTTGCTCGACGCGCAGGTGAAGAACGCGCTCGTGGATGACCCGAAAGCGCTGGCCGCGTGGAAGTCGGCCAAGCGGATCGGCAAGGGGAAGGTAGTGCCGATCGAAGCGACGATTCCGGCGCCGGCGACGACGACGGCTCCGGCTTCGACGGCGACTGAGGCAAAGGCAGCATAGCACTGCACCACCGAGGCTTGGGGGGGCGGCAGCCCTGCCCTCGAACCGAAGCAAAGAAGCCCCGGGGTGACGACCCCGGGGCTTCTTCTTTGCGAACGCCGAGGGCCCGAACTGGCCTCGCTAAATTCCACCGCACCGGCCGCGTCGCGCTCGCGCAACTCCTCGATGAGATCGTATCAGAGCCAGGGCTCGACCTCGGTGAACAGGTCGGCATCCTGGGCGCTCCTTAGGATGACAGGGTTGCGGTCTTACGCAACCACCGATCCCACCATTGCAGCTCCTGCCAGTAGCGGTGCACGCTGTTCCACGGCGACCAGCCGCCGTGATAGCTGTCGGGATACCGAACCATGCGCGCAGGCACTTTCCGCTTCTTGAGCGCGGTGTACATCTGCTCGCCCTGCTCGATCGGCACACGGAGATCGGCTTCGCCGTGGACGAAGAGCGTGGGCGTCGTGACATTCGCCGCGTAGTGGATCGGTGATTGACGCCAGAGCAGCTCGTAGCCTTTCGGCTGCCAGGGCGCGCCGAAGAACTCGCTCTCCTTGGTTCGAGGGATGTCAGCGGTGCCGTAGTCGCTCACCCAGTTCGAGATGCCGGCACCTGCCACCGCGGCGGCGAAGCGATTCGTCTGCGTAATGATCCAATCGGTCATGAATCCGCCGTACGAGTACCCGGTGACGCCGAGCCGCTTGGGATCGATCGGGTAATGAGCAAGTACATAATCGACGCCGCCCATCACGTCCTCGTAGTCCTTGATTCCCCAACCGCCACCCCACGTCGCCCAGAGAAAGCTCTCGCCGTAGCCGGTGGATCCGCGAGGATTCGTGTAGAGCACCGCGTATCCCTTTGCCGCGAACAGCTGCAGTTCGAAGTCGAAATCGTTGCCGTACGCGCCGTGCGGGCCGCCATGAATGGCGAGAATGAGCGGCAGTCGCTCGCTCGCGGCGCGCGGCGGAAGCAACAGCCAGCCTTCGACCTTCGTGCCGTCCTTGCTCGGAAAGGACACGCGGATCGCGCTATCGAGGCGGACCGAAACGAGGAAGGCCCCATTGACATTGGAGAGCCGTTTCTCGCAGCGCGTCAGGCGGTCGGGGCAGCTGTCGTCGAGGGAGGCAGTATATACCTCGGCGGGACGCGCGGCGTCGGTTGACGAGTACGCGACGCGCGCGTTGTTCGCCGAAAGTGAGAATCCACTCAACCGGCGCGCCCCGGCCGTGAGCTGTTCGACGTTGCCTCCGGCCAGCGGGACGCGAAAGAGATGGCGGTCGCCTCCGATTTCGGCGTCGAAGAACACCCAACGGCCGGTGACATCGACATCGGGACGGCCGGGGACGAGATTCCACGACGGCGTGAGATTGCGCCAGTGGGTGCTGTCGTTGACGGACGCCTCAGCGGGTATGCGGCACAGATCGACCGGCGCGCCACGCGACTGTTTCGACGCGATCACGGCGCTGAGTCCCAGCTCACGCCTAACGACAATCGATTTCCCGTCGGGTGACCAGGCGGGCGCGCTCTGATCGTAGCCGTCGTCGGTGAGGCGGCGCGTCGCGCCATCGAGATCGACGACGAACAGATCCGAGCGCTCGTAAGTGTACTCGTCGCGTTGATGCGTGTTCGCGATGATGGCGAGCGAGCGCGAATCGGGACTCCACGCGACGTCCCGCACGTCGACGCCGAAGTGCGTGAGCGCGCGCGGAACGCCGCCGCCGCGCGGCACGACGTACAGCTCCGCCGGCGGCGTGGCGAGGGAGTCTCGCGGGTCGCTGAGATAACCGCGTTGATCGAAGCGCGCGTTCATCCAATCGTAGATCTTTCCCTTGAAGCGCTCCGCCATCTTCTTCTCGTTCGGATCGGCGTATGTGCGCGGCCGAACATGCGCACGGTGCAGGAAGGCAATCCACCGATTGTCGGGGCTGAAGATCGGTGCCGCCGTGACGCCGTCGATCTGGAACGCTTCGCCCGCGGGGACGTCCATGCGCAGAAACCAGATCGCGCTCTCCTCAGCGGAATCGGCGGTCGCGGCGAGGGATCGCCGCCGCGAAGTGAAAGCGAGGAGCGCGCCGTCTGGGCTCCAGCGCGGCTCGCCAGCGCTGAACGATGGATTGCTGATCCGAACGGCTGGCGAAGAGCCATCGGCGAGGGCGAGCCAGATCTCGCTCTGGCGTCGATTCTCGTTCTCGACGAGGAACGCGCGAACGAACGCGACACGCTTGCCGTCAGGCGAGATCGCCGGCGCGCTCGCCGATTCGATGCGGTAATAGTCCTGAAGTTCCAGCCCGCGCGGCCCGGTCGCACCTGCCGCTGCCGGACGCGCCTGCGCGCGCACGGCGGCTGTGGGTGAGACGAGGAGGACTCCGCAGAGAACGCGGAGCGCGCAGCGAGTCGAGCGCGACGCGCGCATGTGAGAACCTCGATAGCTTGAGACAACGTAGCGTACGCGTGGTGCGTAGGCCGTCAAGGGTTCGACCCGCCAACACTCATGGTGCAGCCATGAAATGCTTCCGTTACGCTGTCACACTGTTTTCTGTCCTCGCGCCTCTGTCGGCGAATGTCCTCTGCGCACAGGCCGATTCAGCGGGGATGGTGGTCTCCAAACGGGGATTGGTCATCTCCAGCTCGTCGATCGCGTCGGACGTGGGCGCCAGCATTTTGCGCCGCGGCGGTAACGCGGTGGACGCGGCGGTGGCGACCGCATTCGCTCTCGCGGTCGCGTATCCTGGGGCGGGGAATGTCGGTGGCGGCGGCTTCATGGTCATTCGATTGAAGAATGGAACAGCGACGACGATCGATTACCGCGAACGCGCGCCGTTCGAGTCGAAGCCGACCATGTATCTCGATGCGAACGGCAAGATCGATCGCTCGCTGACTGCCACCGGCTATCTCGCTCCAGGCGTACCAGGAACCGTGCGCGGACTCGCGCTGGCGCACAAGAAATACGGAAAGCTGCCTTGGCGCGACGTCGTGATGCCCGCGGCGCGCCTGGCGACGCAGGGATTCGCGCTCGATTCCGAGCTCGCGCGCAGTCTCAATCGCGAAGTCGCGCAGGCGATGAAGCAGTATCCCGCATCGGTGGCGGCATACGGAAAGGCAAATGGCGGCTCATGGCAGCCCGGTGACACGATCGTGCTTACGGATCTCAGCCGCACGCTTACTGCGATCGCGACCCGCGGTCCGAGCGTGTTCTACACGGGCTGGATCGCGGACAGCGTAGCGGCGGACATGCAGCGCAATGGCGGCTTGATCACAAAGAAGGACCTCGCCGCATACCAGGCGAAGGAGCGCGCCCCGATCCGCGGCAGTTATCACGGCTATGACATCGTGACGATGCCTCCGCCGAGCTCCGGCGGCGTGGCCATGGTGGAGATGTTGAACATTCTTTCACACTTCGACATCCAGCGGGAGGGACGTTGGTCGCCCGAGACGCTGCACCTGATGATCGAGGCCATGCGTCGGGCGTACGTCGATCGGGCGCGCTACCTCGGCGATCCAGACTTCGTGAAGATGCCGCTCGCGCGCCTAACGTCTCCGAAATACGCGGCGTCGGTGGCAGCGCGCATCGATCGCACGAGAGCGACGAGCAGCGTCGAGCTCGGCAAGGATATCGTCACGCCAACGAGCGTGGCGACCGAAAGCGACGAAACGACGCAGTTCTCGGTCGTCGACGCCGATGGCAATGCCGTCTCCAACACCTTCACGCTCGAAGGCGGCTACGGATCGCACGTGGTCGTCCGCGGCGCGGGTTTCCTGCTCAACAACGAGATGGGCGACTTCAACAAGAAGCCCGGTGAGACGAACGTGCAGGGTGACATCGGCACATCGGCGAATCTCATCGCGCCCGGAAAGCGGATGCTCAGCTCGATGTCGCCGACAATCGTGACGAAGAATGGGAAGCTGTTCATGGTGACCGGCTCGCCGGGTGGACGCACGATCATCAACACGGTGATGGAAGTGGTGCTCAACGCGACGGGTTTCGGAATGAACGCTCGCGAGGCGGTCGATGCGCCGCGTCTCCATCATCAGTGGCTACCCGATGTCGCGACGTTCGAGCGTGACGCGATTCCCGATTCGACGATCGCGCGGCTCCGCTCGATGGGGCATACCGTCGAACAGCGCGGTCGCCAGGGTGACGCGCATACGATCATCTACAGCCCGAGGACGAAGACAGCCTACGGAGCGAATGATCGGCGGAGTGCTGACTCGAAGGCAGCCGCCCCTTAGGTCGTTGGTGGTTAGTCGTGCTTGTGAGCCGTGTTGCCGGGCCACTAGGATACATCGCGATACTGTGGTGCCTCCACTACGCCGCGCGCCATTCAGCGTGTATTCTTAGATCGACTTTCCGGGAGACGCCGAAGCTATGGCAAGACGGAAACGGGAAGGCGGAGGAGGGAGAGGAGCAGGCGGGCGCGGTCCGAGGATCGCGAAGCATCAGGGTCCCAAGTCCCCGTATTTCATGCAACCGGGGAAACGGGGAGTCGTTGTCGTTTTGCACCGGGCGTGTGGTAACCGCGTGGTGCCGAAAGTCTGCGGCGAAATGCCAAGCCGGACGCACGCGAAGATGCTGATCGCACAGCTCGAACGTGCGGAGTCCGTCGTGAAAGACCTCTTTCTCGAAGCCACCGACGACGGTATCGAGGCGCTCGAGGCAGTGTTGGCCGCGTGCCGAGAAGAGGTTTTGAAGCGCGGGCCGCGCGTGCACGAGGGCGGCCCTGGTTCCGAGGGCAGCGAGCCGGAGAGCGGTGGGGGGGAGAGCGAAGGTCAGAACCGCGGCGGAACGCCGGGTCGCAACAAGCGACGGCACCCACGTGGGCGTCGCGGCGGCCCTCGATTCGATCCGCCGTCGTCGAGCCCGCGTCCGTTGCCTGACGAGCCTAGTCATCCGACTGCTGGCGACGAGCCGTATAACGAAGCCGCGTCATAGCGCAGAGCGTTGAGGGTAGAGGGTAAAGACGGTGGGGTAGATCAGAGGCCCGGCTCGCAACAATCGCCGGGCCTCTTGTCTACCCCTACCGTCTACCCTCTAGTCTCGACCCTGCGCTACGGCACCACATCCGCCTTCACACTCTGATCGGCCTGATGCCGCTCCTTGAGATGCTCTTCCATCTTGAGTCGCGGTACGCCGTTCACGATCCAGTCGGCGGGCGTTACGCCCTTGAGCTGATAATCGAACCACTCGCGCATTCGAACGGCGTAGTCCTTCTGATTGATGGGCCGCTGCAGTCCATGATTCTCACCGACGTACTCGAGCAAAATGACATCCTTGCCGAGCTGGCGCAGCGTATTGAAGTAGGTGATGCCCTGATTGAAATCGACCGCGCCGTCCTTGTCGTTATGCAAGATGATCAGCGGTGTCGTCACCTTGTCCGCATGGAACGCGGGCGAATTGCGAATGTAGGCATCGTAGTTCTGAAGGAAGTTGCCCTTGAAGCGTCCCTGACTCGACTCGAAGATGCCCTGATTCGTGCCGCCCGTATTCCAGTAGATCGAGCTGTACATGCTCACCATGTCGGTGAGTGGCGCACCCGCGACCGCGGCATGGAACATGTTCGTTTGCGTCACGAGGAACGCGGTCTGGTAACCGCCCCACGAGTGACCCCACAGTCCGACGTGGCTCGAATCGATCATGCCCGTGGCAATCGCGGCGCGAACGGCGGGCAACACGCACCATACCGCCGACATGCCCGGATCGTTGACACGATACACAATGTCAGGATCGAGGACGGCGTACCCCCGGCTGGTGTAGATGCTGCGATTCGGCGTGCTCGTCTCGCTGGGCGCCGCATAGCTGTGGAGCAATTGCGAACGCTTCTCGTAAATCGTGACGAGCAGAGGATACTTCTTGCCGGCTTCGTAATTCGCCGGCAGGTAGAGCGCGCCCTGGAGCGTGTCACCCTTGTCGCTCACGTACTTGATGAGCTTCGCGCCGCTCGACCACGCGAACTCCTTCTGCTGCGGGTTGGCGTCCGTGATCTGACGTCCGCCGTGGAGGTCGGCGTTGGCCACATAGTAATTCGGGAAATCCAGCGCCGTCTGGCGAGTGTAGATGAAGACGTCGGCGTCTTGGGCCTTCGTGAAGTTGTACGACGCGTCGTCCCACATCAGCGACGTCACGCCCACCCTGTTGGGCTCGACGCGCGCCAGACCTTCCTTCTTCGTCCACTCGCCATACGTGCCGAAGTACAGTGGCTTCGTTAGGTCCACGCCCTCGTCGAGGGGGGGAGCACCGCCGCGACCGCCCCGCCGTGCGCGGCCGGCAAGAGCACCGGCGTCGAACGCGTATAGGCGCTGATATCGAACCTGAGTCTTGCGGCCGTCGCTCGTGAGATTCACTGCCTTTCCTGCTCCGGCAACCGGAACGCGCCACACGTCCCAACCGTCGGTGAGCAGCACCGCGCTCGCATCCTTGGCCCATGCGAGAACGGGACGCGGGGGCGGCACGAGGTTGTTGTGGTCGTCGTCGGTATTCACGAAGCTCACCGGCGCGTCTTTCGTGACGTTGTGCTTCTGGCCCGTCGCGAGATCGAGCGTCCAGTAATTGGCGTCGTCGCCCCAAAAGAGCAGCTCCTTGCCGTCGGGCGCGGGGAGGCCGAAGAACGACAGATCTTTCTTCAGCGCGAGCGTGCGCGCGCCGGTTTTCAGATCGACGGCGTAGATGTCCGCATAACGACGGCCGTCGTAGCTGTCGCGCTGGTCGTAGTCGCGGCTGTCTACGCCGAACGCGTAACGGTCGTGCGGCAGCAACGTGATCTGACGCAGCGCATCGTCCGAGAGCCTGACGAACTTGTTATCGGCGATGCGATACTCGACCAGATAGCTATAGGTGCGATCGGCCTGCTCCTGTACGAGCTGTTGTGATTGCAGCCTCGGATCCTTCCAGTGCCAGAGGACGAGCGTCGGATTCTCGTCGTCGGGATCCACGCGCGGCTGATTGCGCGTGCCGCCCTCGCCCGGGGCACCGGCCTGCACGATCGGTGTTCGCTGCCCGCCCTCTCGATTCGCGATCGTCTCTGCCGGTGCTTTCGGCTTGGCCTCGCGAATGCCGAAGAAGACCGCGCCGAAATCATCCGCGATGTGTGGCGCGCGATCGGCGCTCACTCGCATCGATGCGGGGAAGTCGGTGCGCCCCGCGGCATCGAACGCGGTCTTCTTCTGCGCCGCCGTGCCGATTCCGGTGAACGTGACGACGCTATAGAGCGTATCCTTCGCTGCGGTATCCGGCTTGCCACGCAACACGGCGAGCGCCGGCCCGCTGTCGGCCCACGCCAGGCGACGATACAACGCTTGCTCGCTGTCGAGCGGACGAACGACATCGGTGCGCAGATCGCGCAACTGAACGCCGTTCCCGATCTCGTCGTGCGCGTCGATGGTGTACGCGAGGAAGTTGCCCGACTCGTCGAAGGCAAAATCGCCGACGTTGCCGATGTTGATGATGCTACCGCTCGTCAACGCGTAGAGCAGAAGATCAGCCCCTTCGCTCCGGCTCGTCGCCGCGGCGGCACCCGCACCTCGATCATTTCCCGCCGCGGAAGGCGTGGGCGCCTCGGCGGCATAGCCATACAGGGCGAGCACTTGCGGCTTGTCTCCCGAAAAAGCAAAGCGGCGGATCTTATCGAACTCCGTCTTCTGGCCTGTCGCGAGGTTGACCACCGCGACTCGGTTCTGGACGGCTCGCCGCTGTTGACGCAGTCGGCGCGCCTCGCGCTGCGTTGGATAGATCGTGAACGCAACCCACTTCGAGTCGCCGGAGATCGCGAGCGTTGCGGGACCAGCAGGAGCGCCGAACGGGTTGGCACCGGCTGGGGGCTGTTCCCCGATGGCAAAGCGCTGCTCCGTGGCACCCTGCGCCGTCGATCGGACGACGACCGCCGCATCGCCTTCGTTAGGCGCCAGGACGTAGGCGAACCACTTGCCGTCGTTGGAGAGAGCGGACGAGCGGATCGACTTCCACGCTTTGAGATCGGCGGCGGTCATCTGCTTGATGCCGGCCGCACGCGTCGCGGTCGACGGTGTGGCGGCGGCAGTCGGCGACTGCTGCGCGGGCGCGCTCGACGCGACGATAGAGATCGCGGCGACGCACAGCGACGTTCGAAGGGCGGACATGACGAACTCCCGGTGAGGTCGATGCTGCGATGGGCGAGAAGCTACGCCCGGCAACGCAGAATAGGAAACGGGAGCAAGTCGCAGGAAACCGGAGGGCCCACCCCCGCCGGACTGCTTCCCTGTGACTTCCTCCCGTTGCTTTCCCATACGCGGGACCCTTGCCGAGCGCTGAACCTTTTTTCATACTATATCCGTTACGGATGTATTGGTGGCCGGTGATTGGTAGCTGGTGGTTGGCGTTCGGTGTCTACCCACCGCGTGCCAAAGCGACCAACGATTTAGCGGCCAAGGACCCGCAACCCACGACCATCGATGCGCCGAACGCAGCCATGCCGTGACGCCAGCGATCGCGTGTTCGGCGTGCTGCTCCTGCTCTACCCGCGTTCGTTCCGCGAGCGATTTGGCGACGAGATGCTCGCGTTCTTTCGAGCACGACGAAGCGAAGCACATCATCAGCGTGGCCTCAGAAGCACGCTGCGCCTCTGGCGTCATCTCCTTGTCGACATCGCGATCACGGCCCCGATCGAGCGCGTTCGCGCGGTCTTCGCCAGCGCTCAGCAGGAAGCAACGCTCATCGATGTACCGTGGTCTTCACCCTTCTATCTCGAGCAAGAGGATTCGATGGACGCGCTCCGCCAGGATCTGCGCTTTGCGCTGCGCACGCTACGCGCGCGGCCCGCATTCACTCTCGTCGCCGTGCTCACGCTGGCGCTCGGGATCGGTGCGACCACAGCGATCTTCAGCGTCGTCAACGCCGTGCTGCTTCGGCCACTGCCCTGGCCACATGCAGATCGCTTGGTCCTGATCTGGGGGACGCGCGGCTCGGTGAAGCAGAACGGCGTCGTCTATCTCGATTACCTCGACTGGCAGAAGGCAACGCGGAGCTTCGATGCGCTGGCTGTCATGCGCGGCCAGAGCGTCAATCTCACTGGTGGTGATCAACCGGAGCGCGTGACGGGATCATTTGTCACGGCGAATTTCTTTGGTCTTCTCGGTGCGAAGCCGGAGCAAGGAAGATTCTTCACTCCAGCGGAGAGCGACGTCGGCTCGAAGGAGCCGGTCGCGGTCATTACCGACGACTTCTGGCGGACGCATTTCGGTGCGCGGCCTGACATGCTTGGCCGGACCCTCGTACTCAATGGTGTTCCCTTCACCGTTGTTGGTATCGCGCGGCCGGAAGTCGCAGCGCCGCTCGGAACGCCGGACGTCTGGATGCCGATCGGATACTATCCGAACAAGGGAGATCTGGTAGAGCGTGGCCGCCCCGGCGTTCTCGTGGTTGGGCGGCTCAAGCCGAACGTATCCGTCGCGAAGGCGCAGGCCGATCTCGATGCCATCAATGCGCACCTTGCGGCCGCGTTTCCGTCGACCAACAGTGGTGTCGGGGCCAACGTCACGTCGATGACCGATCAACTCGTTGGCCCGATGCGCGCCCCGATGCTCATCGTTGCCGGCGCCGTCGCGATCGTATTGCTGATCGCGTGCGCGAATGTGGCGAACCTGCAGTTGGCGCGTGCCGCGTCGCGGCGTCGCGAACTGTCCGTGCGGACGGCCCTTGGTGCCGGGCGACGGCGGCTCGTGCGCCAACTGCTTACGGAAAGCGTGCTCCTATCGATCGCGGGCGGCGCGCTCGGCATTCTACTGGCGAAGTGGAGCGTCGTCGCGCTCGCGGCGGAGCTGGCAGCCAGCATGCCGGTGCAAGGTAATATCACGATCGACGCCTCCGTACTCCTGTTTGCCGTCGCGGTCACGTTAGGCGCCGGCGTACTGTTCGGAAGCGCACCGGCCTGGCAATACTCCCGCACGGATGTTCGCGATGCGCTCGCGGTTCGCGCCGACGCCGCCGCGGCCCGTCCGCATCGATTCGGTATTCGCGGCACTCTCGTCGCGGCGCAGATCGCATTGAGCGTGATCCTGCTGGTGAGTGCCGGTCTGCTGATGCGCAGCCTCGTCGCCATCTCGCGCGTCGAACCGGGGTTCGATCCCTCACACACCTTGACGCTGCAGTTCCGCCTCCCCAACTCGAAGTACAAGACGGACGCCATGATCTCGGACATGTTCACGCGTACGCTGAACGAGATCCGTCAGGTGCCAGGCGTCGAGAATGCGGCGCTCGTGCGCGCCACGCCGCTCAACGGGAACGGAGAGAGCTATCCGTACTTTCTCGCCGACAAGCCGATCGCCGACCCACAGTCGGCGCCGACCGCTCAGCTCAATATCGTGAGTCCGGGGTACTTCGCGACGATGCACATCCGCCGCGTGGCCGGACGCGACTTCACGATGGTCGATCGAGCCGGTGGCACGCCGGTCGCAATCGTGAACGATCAGCTCGCGCGGCGCGCGTGGCCTAACGAGTCGGCGATCGGCAAGCGCCTCCGGCTGGGTGGCGAGGGAGCCTGGGCGACGATCGTTGGTGTGGTTGGAACGACGAAGCACTTTCGACTCTCGGAGGATCCTCTCGACCAGGCGTATGTGCCGTACCAGCAACGGCCGCTGATTTTCACCGAGGTTGTGGTGCGCGCGACAGGCGACGCTGGCGCGATCGCGAACGCCGTGCGCGCCGCGATCTGGCGCGTCGACCGCGATCAGCCGGTGTGGCACTTCCGCACGATGGATCGCGTGCTCGCGGAGGCGCGTGACGGTTCGAGGCTCACGGTCTGGCTGATGGCAGCGTTCGCGGTCCTGGCGCTCGTGCTCGCGGCGATCGGGGTGTACGGCGTCATGAGCTACACGGTGACACGGCGCACCCAGGAGGTTGGCATCCGCATCGCGCTCGGCGCGCGGCGCGGCCAGGTGCTCGGCATGGTGTTGCGCGACGGAATGAAGACGATCGTGGTCTCGGTCGTCATCGGTCTCGCCGGCGCGGCGATCGCGTCGCGGCTCCTCGCGAGCCAGCTCTTCGGAGTGAGCACCGTGGACCCTCTCACCTTCGCTGCCGTGCCCGTCCTTCTCGCGATCGTCGCGTTCCTGGCGTGTTACCTCCCTGCCCGCCGCGCGAGCCGTGTCGATCCGATCATCGCGCTGCGGACAGAATGAAGACAATCGATGATAACTTGCTCATGATGGAGTCACCGTGAAGCGCGCGGCCGATCCTCGAGCGTTGCTGCCGCTCACGCCGGTCGTGCTCCACATTCTCCTCGCTCTGGCCGAAGGACACCGCTCGGGTGACCACGAGGACGTCGCCGGACGGCACGGCTACGGGGTCGCACAGGAAGTCGAGGAGATGACGGACGGCCAGATCCGCATGGGTCCGGGCACCCTCTACGGCTCGATTCAGCGTATGCTCACGTCGGGTCTCATCGAGGAAGTCGCGCGTGGCAAAACGGCGACGCGCACGGCCGTTTCGGGAGGGGGAGACGACGAGGACGAGCGGCGGCGATACTATCGACTTTCGCCGCTCGGACGGCGGGTCTTACAGCTCGAACTTGCGCGACTCGCGCGAGTCGTTGTCGTGGCCAGGGCGAAGCACCTGCTGGCCGGACCCGAGCCTGCGTAAGGCGAAGTCTTCCCCCACGCGGTTCCTCATAGCATTATGCGCGGGTCCTAACGATTCCTCCTCCATGCGCCGTCGCTTCGACCCGACAGCACTGCTGCCCTTCGCGCTCGGTGCGCTTCTCCTCCTGAATGTCGACGGCTGCCACAACGGAAAGCCGTCGGAGCCGGTGCCGGTACAGCCGAAGACGTGGCTCCACGTGACGAACGGCGAGTTCCTCGACGCCGTCGTTTACGTAGTCGTCGACCGAGGCCAGCGCGTGCGGCTTGGGGTCGCGAGCTCGAATCGGACGACAACCTTCGAGATCCCGCCACATCTGCTGTTTTCACCCACGTCGCTCAGCTTCGTCCTCGACCCGATAGGCGCGCCCGCACGCCCGTCGACGGGGGATGTAGTAATCGACCCCGGCGACGACGTGGAGCTGCGATTCAGTGGCGGACGGGTGGTGCTGACGAAACGCGCGCCTGGCGCGTGAGCCGCGGCGGAACTGGTCCTGCGACTAGTGCGCTAGTCCGCCGTGGTGCTTGCAGACGTCCTTGCCCTTCGCCTCGTAACGGCCATCACGGCACTTCAGGCGACCGCGCTTCTCCTCGCGCCGGCGCTCTTCCTCGCGCCTGCGCTCCTCTTCGCGCTTGTGATCGTCGCGATGCGCCCAGCGCCAGCCGCGGCGCTCCTCGTACGGCGGATGCGCCGATGAAGGCGTGCCTGCCTGGGCGACGTGACCGGTCTCGGTCCGCTTGACGGGCGCGCGATTCATCACTGCCGTCTTGCCTTTATTGATCCCACCATGGCCGTTGCAGACACTGCTGCCGACGGAACTGGTGGTCGAGCCATCGTTGCAGGCGGTGCGACGGCCTGCCTGCGCGTGCGCGACGATTGGGACAACCGCGATGAGGAGTGCGGCTGTCACGCCGCCTACTATAGAACGGGGGAGCGACATGGGGCCCTCGGAAGGAGTCGCGAGATTGACGCCCGTTCACTCGTCAGCGTCACCCGATACCGGTCGACGTGCGCGAGATCACATACGGCACTGGTAGCTCGTCTTCACGAAAAACGCGTCAGCCGTCCGGAGCGAACCGAAACGAGGTCCTGGGTTCGCCAGCGCCCGTCGGTCGAATCGTTCTAGTTGGGCCTGACTTGGCCCACGCGAAGGTAGAGCTCGAAGCCAGCCGTACGCGATGTGTAAGGATCACCCCACTCGCGTCGCAGCTCGTCGAGCACAGCGGGGACGGGATCCTCGCCTTTCGAGTCGATGTAGCATTGCACTCCCGACCAACTGCGAAAGTACTGCTCGAGCTGCTCGAGTGTGAATGCGTGCTCCATTCGAAAGGCAGGCGCTTCGATCTCGGGAAACGGAAAGGCAAGCGTGCGGTAGTGGTCGCGAATGATGCGACTCTCCGGCGGCCAGTAGCTCTGGAGCTTGCCTTCCGAAAAGCGCTCGATGATGGCGTCGATCTCCGGTTGCATAACGAAGTAGCCATAGGACCAGAGGGCGATGATCGCGCCCGGTCGCGCAACGCGCCCGGCCTCCCGATAGAACCCATCGAGATCGAACCAGTGCGCAGCCTGCGCAACCGTGATCAAATCGATCGACGAATTAGGAAGCCCGCTTTGCTCCGCGCGCGAAACGCGATACTCGACACGCGTGTCAGCGATCGCTCGAGCGATCTGCTCGGCGCTGCCGTCGGTCGCGACGACGCGCCGCATGTGGCGCGCGAGGCCGACTGCGGCCTGACCGTTGCCGGTCGCAACATCCCACGCGAGATCCCGCGACGGTGCGTGCGCAGCCAGAAACGAGAACAGCGCGTCCGGGTATCGCGGCCTAACGGCGAGGTACGCTCGCGCGAGGCGTGAGAAGTGATCCTTGAACGAGTTCGCCGTGCGCAATCTCCCCGGCGGGCACCTCGGCGCCGCCGAACAGCGTCCCGTGTCGCTCGCGTCCCAACCACGCAACGATCGCTCCGCCGACAAAGACTATGGCCGCGGTGATCGCCATCGAGTTGGCATACGACGTGTGCTCGGCGAAGACGGCCTCGAGGTATGTGACGGAGCTCGCGATCATCACCCCGCATTGATACGCGAAACCGGGAAGGAAGCCACGCACCGAATCGGGTGAGAGCTCGGTGATGTGCGCGGGGATCACGCCCCATGCGCCTTGTACCATGAACTGCATAACGAATGCGCCCGCGACGAGTACGGCGACGCCCGGCGCGTGCGACCAGATCGGGATGGCGAGAACGGCGAGTAGGAGCGCGATCACGATCGCGCGACGGCGGCCGATTCGATCGGAAATATGACCGAAGACGATACCACCCGTGATCGCGCCGACCATCGAAAAGGCCGTGAGCCGCGCGCGATTCTCAGGCGTGAACCCCCAGTCGCGTTGCAGGAACGTGGGATACATGTCCTGCGTGCCATGGGATATGAAGTTCATCATCGTCATCAGCATGACGAGGTAGAGAAACAGCTTCCAGTTCGAGACGATCGCGCGGCCGAGGTCACCCCAGTTGTCATGCTTCGTACGCTCCCACACTTCGGATTCCTTCACGCCGAGGCGAACATAGAGCGCGAGCAGCGCCGGCAATCCGCCGAGAAAGAAGAGCGGACGCCAGCCCCAGCGGGGAAACACGACCGCGTACGCGAGCGCTGCGAGGAGATAGCCACAGGCATATCCCTCTTGCAGCAGCCCGGAGAGAATCCCGCGACGCTTCGCCGGTGCTTTTTCCATCGCGAGCGACGCGCCGACGCCCCACTCGCCGCCCATGCCGATCCCGAAAAGCGCACGGAGCACGAGAAATGTTCCGAAACTGTGCGCGAAACCGGTCGCCACCTCGACGACTGAATAAAACACGAGATCGATCATCAACGGCAACCGCCGACCATACCGGTCCGCGAGAAGCCCGAAGATAAAAGCACCGACCGGACGAAAGGCGAGCGTGACCGTCAACGACAGCGCCAGCGCTTTGTCGGGGCGTCCGAATTCTTTCGCGATGGCAGTCAGTGTCATCACGACGAGGAAGAAATCGAACGCGTCGAGCGTCCAGCCGAGGAAGCTGGCCGCGATGGCGTGGCGATGATCGGTTGTTGTGCGGACGGCCGTTGATGTCACGGAGCTTTGGCGAGGATGGCGGATGCGCGATCGAACTCCTGTGCCGCTTCCCGAACGGTGGGGTCGACGAGCGCGGCAATGCGATAATAACCAGCATCGCCAAATTTCGCGCGACCGACAGCGCGCGCCAACATGCGCTGGAGTTGTCCGTCGGCGTCTGCCCCGGCCGGGATCATCACTCCCTGCTGCGTGGCAAACGATCGGAACTCGGCAATGGCACCGGCCGGCATCGTCGGATTGGCCGCCAGCGCATCCAGAGTCATGATCGCTGAGCCATTCGCCGTCACATAGCCGCCAATCCATTTGAGAACGAGATCGTTCTCACGAACGCGCGCCAGCCAGAGGGGCTGCGCGTCCTGGTCGGCGAGCCTAACGTCGGGGTAGATCCCGCCGCCGCCGTACACGATGCGTCCCTGATCGGTCTTGCAGGTCGGACGTCCGATGGTGTCGCGAACTTCGCCCGCTTGCCGATAGTACTCGTGGCGGCTGATCGCGTGATACTGGCGCTGAATGACGCGCCCGCACGGTGTGCGCACATGCCCGATCACCAGCTCGAAGATCGAGCCGTCGGACATGGGAAAGCCGGCCATCAGGAGCGATTTCCCGAAGGTTGGCCGACCGACGACGAGCGCACGGTCGTGATCCTGGAGTGCGCCCGCGACGAGCTCCGACGCGCTAGCCGTTCCGTCGTTCACGAGCAGCACGATCGGATAACGTTTCTCAGAGCGCCAGAATGAGCGCGATACGCGCGACGTGTCGGTGACGTCGGCCTTGCGACCTTCAGCGGTGTACACAATGGCGCCCTTCGGGAGAAACTCGCCCGCGATGCGCGCCGCCTGATCGACGCGGCCCCCACCGTTGTCGCGCAGGTCGATCAACACGCGACGCATTCCCTGCCCTTCCAGCCGGCCCAGCGCATCGTGCAGATCGTCGGCAACCTTGTCGTTCGCAAATGTCGTTATACGCACATAGCCCGTCTGGCCGTCGAGCATGAACGCCGCGGGCACGGCCGTCGATTCGTCGACACGCTCTCGCTTGACGACGCGGTCCAGTCGCGCCAGCGATCCATCGATGCGGCGGCGCTCGAAGCCTAACGTCACCGTCGAGTTCTTATTGCCGGAAAGCCCGATGTCGAGCTCCGGCGGCGATTCGGCGTCGACCGACTTCCCATCGATGGTAATGAGCTCGTCGCCGACGAGAATGTCCTGCTCCGCTGCCTTCGATCCCGCGTCGACACTCATCACGATCGGCGCGCCATCGATGAACCGGAACGTGATGGGTACCGGATAGAGCTTCCCATCGCGATATGCCATCGCCTTCGCGGAATTGAGGCGGATCGCCGGGATCACGAACGAATGCGGATCGGCGGCGTGAATCATTCCTTCGATCGCGGCCATGAACAGTTCGTGCATGTCCAGCGAGTCCGGATGATTGACCCGAATCTGATTCAGGACCTGGCTGAACATCTGCAGGTCCTCGGCCGTCGTTCGTGGGCGCAGCGGACTTCGTGACGCGGTGTCCTGCGCGCGGACGAGCGCGGGAACGGCGAACGCGAGGGCGAGCACGAGGGCCCCCGCCCGCGCGCGTACAAAAGCGTTAGGCATTGGAGTCACTCACGTCTCTTCATTTGCGTGGTCAGCGGTCGCCTTTGGCGGCTAATTCTCGGACACGATCCTCGGCATCCTTGCGCCGCAGATCCTGTTTGCTTGCTCGCGCGAGAAAGGCTTGATACTGCGTAAGGGCGTCGCTGCCCTTCCCTTCGCCGTCGAGTACCTGGCCGAGGACGAAGTACGGCGTCGCGAATACCGGATCGAGCTCGATCGCTTTGCGAAGCTGGCCTTCAGCATCCTTGAACTTGCCCGACGACGCGAGCGCATATCCGTAGATATAGCGGAGCGACGGATCGTCACCTCGAATCTGCACTGCGAGATCCATCTCGCTCAGTGCGGTCGTCGTATCCTTCGCCTCGAGCGCGATGTAGCCCATCTGGATGTGCGCCGGGAAATACGAGAGGTCTTCCTCGAGTGCGCGTCCGAAGGCTTCCTTTGCCGCGACCGCATTGCCAAGTCGCTGCTGCACGAGGCCGATGCTGTGCTCGAGCACTGCTTTCGAGTCATAGACGTAGACGAGTTCCTTCTTGTCGGTCTTGCGAAGCTCCTCGAGTGCGAGCGTGAGCTCGCTCAACGCGCTATCCGGATGGTCGAGCTGGAAGAAGATCCGTCCGCGGTCGACGCGATAGTACGCCTTGAAGCGGGCCTGCCTAATCGCCTCGGCGTAGAGACTCAGGGCAGCGTCGAAGCGACCCTCGCCATATGCTTGCCCGGCGCGGAAGGAAGCCGGCCACTGTGACAATTGCCGTTCGAGATAGAACTGCACCTCCCCGGGCGACACGTCGCTGTTGTGGCGTGCATAGTCTTCCGAGATGTTCGCCACATACGCGTGAAAGAGCCGGACGTCGAGCTTCCGATACAGAAACGGATTGATCGTCAGCGCGTACAGATACAGCGAATCGATGCGTTTGACATCATCCGACTCGAGCGTCCGACGATCATCGATCATGTACTTCTGGAACCGATACCTGTCGGCCAGAAGCAACGCGCACCGCCGCGCGTAATATGCATCTGCTGATGTCGGATTGATGCGCGCCGCCCAGTAAAACGCGTCGGCAGCTTGATCGGGGTCGCGCTCGAGGTGCTCTAGGCCGAAGTCATAGTAGACCTGCGCGCTATTCGTATCGACACCAGCGGGGAACTTCGGCCGGCGTGGTTCATCCTTTGGCTTTTGGCCGGCCGCGAGCTGGCTCCCCGCGAACAGCGCAACGAGAATGGCGGACGTGAGCGACGATCGAGTCATCTGCTATCTCCGCTTGACGGTGTGGCGAGCCCCGCTACTCTCGTTCAAACAGTTCTCAAGCGCAAGATCGGAGTGAAGAGGGGCGGGGGGGGGG
>DASXKV010000014.1 GCA_036496605.1 Gemmatimonadaceae bacterium
CAGCCGGTGTTCGTGGAGAATGGCCGTCCGGAGGACTTCGCCGACGCGCTGGTGGCGGCGGCGGGGGCGGTGCGTGCGTCGGTCGACTCGCGTGCGAACAGCATCACGAGTAAGGCAGGGGCACGCGAGGGAATCAAGACCACCGCGACGCGGGCGCACCTGGTATTGCGGTTGCTCGACGCGCAGGTGAAGAACGCGCTCGTGGATGATCCGAAAGCGCTGGCCGCGTGGAAGTCGGCCAAGCGGATCGGCAAGGGGAAGGTGGTGCCGATCGAGGCGACGCTTCCGGCTCCGACGACGACTGAAGTGAAGGCCGCGTAGGGGCGGGACGAGGGTCGGGGCGGCGGCCCCGGCCCTCGCGCGGATGTGTCGGCTCCACTGCATGAGTGCCGCGCCGTCGTGCGCGTTCGGTTGGCATTGAATGTTCGTTAGGCTACTCGCGCGACGAACAAACCGAACGCCAATTAGAAAGCGCTCACCTAGACCCGGGTCCCGGGTCCGTCGGTTGCGATAAGCTCTGCCGCCGGCGCGCGGCGGCCTCGTCGATCAATCGACGATAGCGCTCGACCTCGGCTTCCGCCTGCTCGATCGCGCGTGCAAGTGCGGTGTACTCGTCGCTCGCGAGCTCGCGCGATTCGCGTTTCGCGCGATAGATGGCGTAGCCGAGGCCCTGCGCGGCGGTGTCGGCGTGGCGACGTGCGCGGAGCATCTCCAGGCGCAGCCGGCCTTCATCGAATGCCTGCTGCGCGACGCGTCCTGCGCGGTCGAGTTCAGTTCGTACGCGATCCCAGAGAGCCATTGTGCGCTCGCGGCGAGCAACCTCACGAAGTGAATACGCGCTGCCGGGAAAACGAAAGCCCCCGCATTGCGGGGGCCAGGAATGCTGCTCGATAGGCTAGCGAACTTACTCGCCGGCGGCGACGGCGCGCTCAGGATACACGCTGACCTTGTACCGCTTGCGGTTCTTGTGCTCGAACTTCACGACGCCGTCGACGAGCGCGAAGATCGTGTAGTCCGTACCAAGGCCGACGTTGGTGCCCGGATGATATCGCGTGCCGTCCTGGCGAACGATGATGTTCCCGGCGCGCACGCGCTCGCCGCCAAAGCACTTGATGCCCTGGTATTTCGGATTGCTGTCGCGGCCGTTGCGCGAAGAGCCGACGCCTTTCTTATGTGCCATCTGCCTATCCTCGCTCAGCCGAGGCTGATGTCGTTGATGCGGACTTCGGTGAAGCCCTGACGATGCCCGCGCTTGCGCGCGTAGTTCTTCCGGCGCTTGTGCTTGAAGACGATGATCTTCTCGCCGCGACCGTGCTTGACGATTTCGCCTGTGACCTTGGCACCCTTGAGCAGGGGCACGCCGGTGCGAGCGTTCTCGCCGTCGGAACCGAACAGGACTTCGTTGAACTCGATGTCGCTTCCGGCGTCGCCGACGAGCGACGGAATGCGATAAGTCTTACCCGGCTCGACACGGTACTGCTTGCCGCCGGTTTTGATGATTGCGTAGGGCATGGAAGTAGAGTCTGTAGAGCCCAGAAACCTAAGTGGAAGAGGAGCTTGCTGGTAGAGGGTAGAGGGTAGAGCGTTCACCCTCTGCTCTCTGCTCTCAACCCTCTACCCGACTCACGCCACCGCGTACTGCTGCGTCACGTCCCTACCTGCCGCCTTCACGACCAGCTTGAACTCGTCGGGCCGAAGTAACGGGTCATCTCGCAGTTCGAGGTTGAACCCAGCCAGCTTTTCGAGCTTCTTGAGCAAGTCTTTCTCGTGCTCGAGCACGTACATCGCGACGTCCGGGTGAAGCTTGACTATGAGATGGTCCCGCTTCCCCTCCACTCCCATCCGCCGAACCGAGCGCTCTACGCGCCTTACGACGGTCTCGGCGGTAAAGACGCGTCCTGTTCCGTGGCAGGTCGGACAGGACTCGGTCATGTTCTGCAAGTGGCTCTGGCGGACACGCTGCCGAGTCATCTCGACGAGTCCCAGGTCGCTGACGGCAAAGGCCTTCGTCCGCGCGCGATCGCGGCCAAGGTGGGTTCGCAGCTCTTGGAGTACGCGGTCGCGGTTCGCCTTTGTCTCCATGTCGATGAAGTCGCAGACGATAATACCTCCGATATCTCGCAACCGAAGCTGACGCGCGACTTCGCGCGCGGCCTCGACGTTGGTCTTCAGAATTGTTTTTTCCGGATCGCGCTTGCCGGTGTAGCGTCCCGAATTGACGTCGACCGAAACGAGTGCCTCGGTGGGCTCGATGATGAGGTAACCGCCCGATGGTAAGTCACATCGACGCTTGAACAGGTCACGGATCTCGTGCTCGATGTTGGCCTTATCGAAGACTGGAACGACGTCTTCGTACAGCTTCACGCGATCGATGAGCTCGGGAGCAATGCCCTTCAAGTACTCGACGATCTCGTTGAAGACCTGACGCGAGTCGACGGTGACTTGTTCGACCTTCGTGCTGAAGACGTCACGCATCAAACCGCGCGTCAAACTCGTTTCGCGGTGCACGAGCGAGGGCGCGCGCACGAAGTGCGTTTTTCGCTTGATGCGCTTCCACGTGTTCATGAGCGTGTTCATTTCACGCTCGAACGTGTCCTCGGTGACATCCTCGCCGACCGTGCGGACGATGATTCCGCCGGAATCGTCGGGCAGCAGCTTCTGCATCTGTTCGCGCAGCCGTTGCCGCTCGGCGCGATCGCCAATCTTGCGGCTCACGCCGACGCGGGACGCGAATGGCATGTAGACGAGGAACCGGCCGGCGAGCGAGATCTGCGCCGTGACGCGCGGCCCCTTCGTCGAGATCGGTTCCTTGGAGACCTGGACGGCGATGTCCTGGCCCCGCTTTAGTAAATCCTGAATCGGCGGCGTCTTGCCGCGGCGGCCGCGAGGCTCACCGTTGGTCTCCTCGCGCGCGTCGTCCTCGGACTCCTCATCGTCGTCGTCGCGATCGTCGTCGTCATCGGGGAATACGAGATCCGAGGCGTGCAAAAACGCGCTCTTCTCAGTTCCGATGTCGACGAATGCGGCCTGGATGCCGGGTAAAACGGCTTCCACGCGTCCGAGGTAAATGTCGCCGACCATGCGACGAGCGTCGGGTCGGTCGACTAGTAATTCAACTAGCTCGTCGTCCTCCAGAATCGCGACGCGGGTCTCCTTTGGCGTCGCATTGATCAATAGTTCTCGTTTCATCGTGAACCGCACGGATCCTCGACATCGGCGACTCAGCGATGTCGGGGGCGCGGCATAGAGGTTTGTCGTTGCTGGCGACGAGAGCGCGTCGATGCGCGCTCACAAAGTCGATGGCGAACGGTGTCGGGTCCCAGGTTGTCCGGTTGATCGTCCACGCCGATTCCGGCTGAGGCGCCAGGGCAGCGCGCTTCAGCAGTGATCGGATCGGCGTGCGATCGACTCTCATCACGAGGTCTCGCACCGGATCGAGGACAAGCGCACGAAGCAGCGATTCGAGGATCGCTAGCCACGTGCGCCATGGACTCGCACGACGCGCCGAGTCGCGGGCCGTCATGCGAGTGGTGAGAACTGCGGTAGTCGTCACGATCGAAAGGATAACCGACTCGCGGGGCTTTATGCAACGATGGCAAGGAGTTATCGGTGGTGGTGGTTTGGTTGTTGGTGGTTGGTGGTTCGGATGAGCCGGCGAGCAAAGCTCGCCGGCCCTCCCTTTCTACCAGCTACCAACGACCAGCCACGAACGACCAACGTCAGTCCGCCAACTCCTTCAGCAGCTGTCTCGCGATGACAATCCGTTGAATCTCGGAAGTCCCCTCCCCGATCTCGCAGATCTTCGCATCCCGCATGAAGCGCTCGACCGGATAGTCCTTCGTGTAGCCGTAGCCGCCGTGGATCTGGACGGCCTTGATCGTCGCACGCATCGCGAGCTCGGAGCAGAAGAGCTTGGCCATCGCGGCTTCCTTGCCGTACGGCCTGCCAGTCTGAGCGAGCCAGGCAGCGTGATACATCAGATGCTTTCCAGCCTCGATCTCGGTCGCCATGTCGGAGAGTTGGAACTGGATCCCTTGGAAGTTGGCGATCGCCTGGCCGAATTGACGCCGCATCGATGCGTACCGCAGCGCGTGCTCGAGCGCTCCCTCGGCGATTCCGAGCGATAGCGCCGCGATGCCGATGCGTCCGGAGTCCAGCGTCTTCATGAAGTTGACGAAGCCGTTGCCCTCCTCGCCGAGGAGATTCTCGGCCGGCACTTCCACGTCTTCCAGGATCAGCTCGGCCGTATCGGACGCGCGCCATCCGAGCTTGTCCTCCTTTTTCCCTGCCCGAAAGCCTTTCATGCGCGGCAGGCTCGGCTCATCGCCGACTCCGACGCGTCGCGCGGACGCGATGTCGCTCGTTTCTTTAGTGAGTATGAAAGAGCTGATACCCTTGGTGCCTTGCGAGCGATCGGTGACCGCGGTGACGACGAAGATCTCGCCGACGCTGCCGTGCGTGATGAATCGCTTCACGCCATTGAGCACGTAGTAGCCGTTCTTACGCACCGCTGTCGTGCGCGTGCCACCCGCGTCACTGCCGGCATCGGGCTCGGTGAGGCCAAAGCCGCCCATCACGCGTCCCGACGCGAGCCAGGGCACGAATCGCCGCTTCTGGTCCTCGTTGCCGAATCGCACGATCGGCGATGTGCCGAGCGTCGTGTGCGCGGATACGGTGAGGCCGTGCGACGCATCGACCTTCGCCAGCTCCTCGATGACAATCATGAAGCTGATCGTGTCGAGGCCGGCGCCGCCGAGCTCCTCGGGCCACGGCACACCGAGTAGCCCGAGCTCGGCCATCTTCTTGATGTTCTCCCACGGGAACTTTCCTTCCGCGTCCCAGTGCGCCGCGGTCGGCGCCACTTCGTTGCGCGCGAACTGGCGAACCATCTCGCGCGTCGCCAGGTGCTGCTCGGAAAAGTAGAGTGCGTCGTCCATGATAGTCGTTAGGCAGCTTCGGTTCCATCGGCGGAACGCAAGACGCTCAGGAAGCGCTCGCCATATCGTTCGAGCTTGGTTGGTCCTACCCCATGAATCCCCGCGAGAGCCGTCAGCGTTCGCGGACGCTGAACCGCCATCTCGGCGAGGGTGCGATCTGGAAACACGACGTAGGCCGGCACCTGCTGCTCCTTTGCAATGGTTCGGCGAAGCACGCGCAGTCGCTCGAGGAGCGCGCCGTCAACGGCATCGATGACGATGTCATCGGATGCCTTCGGCCGCTCGCGCTCGAAGGACCGACGGCCCCTCGCATTCTTTCGCGACGGACGTCGCAACTGCGAGGTATCGACGTGCGTTCCGAGACAATTGTCACAACCACCACACTGGGATCGGGCGGCAGGATCGCCGAAATAGCGCAACACAAAACCACGTCGGCAGCTCTTCAGATACGCGTACTGCTGCATCGCGTCGAGCTTCGCCAGGTCGGCACGTCGCCGGCGATCGAGTGTCTCCCAGTCGACGTTGAACTGCGCGAGCTCTCGCCGCGAATTGTCGACGACGTTGCCACCACCGCCACGTTTCCACTCGAGGAATTGACGACCCTCGAGTGCGTCGAGCAAAGGCGCCACGCCGCTCGCCCCGCCGAACCCCGGAGGCAAGCCGTCGAGATCGATCGACGCGCCTTCGTGGAGCGCAGTACCGGCGACGCGCCACATGGCGCGCAGCAGGCCGAGCTCGAGCGAATCCGGTTCGCTGCCCAACTCGCGCTTGATCCGCTGCGGCGTCGCGAGGAGACGCACCTCCGCGCGCGTGCCGCTTTCGGGCTGGCGGCAATAGGCGCCGGCGTTCGCGAGGATGCGGAGCGCGCCTTCGACTTCGCGCACGTTCACCTTTCCCCGCACACTCGACGCGATGTCCTCGGCACTCAGCTGCGTCTTCCCGGTCGCCGCGCCGCGCCGGAGCACGCGATAGACATCCTCGACGAGCGTCCGCTCCGGATACGAACCCTTGATGAAGAACTCGTGGGTGAAACGGTCCTGGAACGAATGCAGCAAGAAGCAGTCGGCGTGTTCGCCGTCGCGCCCAGCGCGTCCCGCTTCCTGATAGTAGGCCTCGAGGGTGCCCGGCATCGCATAGTGCGCGACGAGCCTCACGTTCGGCTTGTCGATGCCCATGCCGAACGCGTTCGTCGCGACGATGACCCGGACGCGCTCCTTCATGAAGGCATCCTGCACTTCGCGCCGGTTTGCGTCGTCCAGGCCGGCGTGATACGCGACGGCGGCAATTCGCGCGTCGTTGAGCACATTCGTAATTCGCTCGACGGTGCGCCGCGTGGACGCGTATACGACCGCGAGACCTGGCGACTGCCGAAGGATGCCGACGAGGGCTTCATCCTTCTCCTGCTCGGTGCGCGTCGCGACGACGTGGTATCGCAGGTTGCGGCGATCGAAGCCCGTGATGATCGTCCTGGCGCTCTCGAGCTTCAACTGACGCACGATATCCGTGCGGACGTGGGGTGTCGCCGTCGCCGTCAAGGCGACGACCGGAGGCCAGCCGAGCCGCTCGCGCACCTTCGCGATGCGAAGATAGCTGGGCCGAAAGTCGTGTCCCCACTCGCTGATACAATGCGCCTCGTCGACGGCGAGCAGCGAGACGCCAGTGCTCTTCAGTCGCTCGGCCGTGCTTCCGACGTCGAAGCGCTCGGGGGCGACATACAGCAGTTTGAACTCGCCGCGCTGCGCGCGCGCGAGCCGATCGGCAACCTGCGTCGCGGTCAGCGAGCTGTTGACAAAGGTCGCCGGTAATCCGCGCCGCGTCAGCGCATCGACCTGATCCTTCATGAGGGAAATCAGTGGCGAGATCACCACTGTCAGGTGCGGCAACATCAGCGCAGGCACCTGATAGCAGATCGATTTCCCGCCGCCCGTCGGCAATACGACGAGCGTATCCTGCCCCAGGAGGACCGATTCGACCGCCTGCATTTGTCCGGGCCGGAAATCGGGATAACCAAAGTGCTGACGCAGCGCGCCGCGCGCGTCGTCGATCGATGTGGAGGCTGTCATGCGCTCAGATTCGCGACGACACGCAGCATTCCGGTAACCGTTAGGCGGCGCCGCACATCGAAAGCCCGCATCATCATACCGCGCGAACGAAATGACCGCGTGTGAAGGCTCCCAGGAGCACGTCCCGGATCCCATCCGTCTGCGTGTGCTCGAATCGGTCACCCACCGCAAGACGCTCGAGCATGCGACGGTACGAACCGACGACCTTGGCGATCGGCTCTCCGGGAACATTGAACACGAGCTGGTAGCCACGAATGCCCGCGGTCCAGATACGCGCGAGATACTCCGAACCTTCCACGGGGCGCGAATGGAGCAGCCGATTGCGGCACGCCGAGTCGGTGGCGACGGCAAAGTCGTAGCCGGCGGGATCGGTGAGCGTGACGTTCGAATGCTTCTGCACGCACAGATCACGGCAGGTCGTCGGCTCACGATCGAATGCGGCGGAAAGGATGCAGTGCTCGATGGTCATCCCTTCGGGGCGTCCATACAGGAAGACGTCGAAGCCGCTGCCCTGCCATGGTGCGACGACCGCGCTCATTTCGTCCGCCGTGAGCTCGACCGAGAGCACGATGCGGCCCGCACCGAGCTTGAACAGCCGCGCGGCGCTGTGCTGATTCATCACGTTGACCGCGTAATCGGCGACGACGTCGCGTCCAGCGCGCGACAGCTCGGCCACGAGCCCGAGGTGTCCGCTGAGCAAGGGAAGTCCGCTGTCGAGCCACTTGCCAATGCCGCGGCGTTCTTCCGGACGTACGATGGTGGGCGTGCGGAGCCGAAACGTGATGCCGCGTGCGCCTAACGACTCGGCGAAGGTGCGAACGCGCGTAAGCGGCGGCGCCGGGTGACGCAGGAACGGATCGAAGACGATCTCCGTCGCGCCGGCATTCGCGGCCGCTTCGGCGTCCTCGAGTCGGAAGACCTGCGCGGAGAGCGTGAAGGCGACGTTTGACGGCGCGCAAAATGGCGTCGCGACGGTGGAGATGGCGCGCTCGATCCGCTCGGTGCGCTCGGCACGCGTGGCTTCGAGCGACCAGTCGCGTTGCGACGTGAGCTGCACGATGGCGCTCTGCCGCATGTGATTGATCTCGCGCACGGGCAGGAAGAGATCGACGTCGAGCCCGCGGTCGTCGAGCTCGGCGAGCGCGAAAGGCGTTTCGCCCAGTCGGCCGAACTGCTCGCGGAGGACCGTTCGTTCGAGGGCTCGGTTGCTCGCCGGGACGAGCTGCGATTCGCTGCGCACTTCGACGGTGGCCCCCCCACTACAAAATAGCGCTTTGAGGTGCGAGCCCACCGAACCAAAAACGCGCACGTCCAACCGAATCTTCTTCAGCATCGACGCCTGGCTCAGCGCTTCGTAGCTCGCCTTCGAACGCGCGAGGAGACTCGCCTGCGACGTCCGCACGACACGCCAGCCGGCCGCGACGCGAGTCCGCGTGCGCACTGCCTGACGATGACGAGGAGAGCCTCCCAGCTGCCTAACCGCAGTCGCGGCGAAGCCAACCGTTGGACCACCGATCGCATCCGGCGCCTCGAACGCCAGTCCGTCGCCGACCTCCACGGGGCGATCGGTATCGATGAGCAATTCTCCCTTCTCGTAGCCGATCACTTCGCCGATGACGATGCCGCGGTTGTCGGGCTGCGTTCTCGTCACATACTCGCGCCCCTCGCGACCACCATACATACCACTCGTGAATCCGCGACTGAAGATCTGCACGAGTGGCTCGACCTCCGTCGCGGCGGGCGGCGTCTCGTCGCCCCGGCGCAGCCGATCGAGAAGTTCGCGGTACGTGTGCGTGACCGTCGCAACGTACTCGGGACGCTTCTTTCGCCCCTCGACCTTGAGGCAAACAATCCCGAGGTCGGCGATTGCCGGCAGATGTTCGTATGCCGCCAGATCCTTGCTTGATATCAAGTAGCCCCGATCGAGCTCCTCGTCCGTCACCGCATCCTTGAGGACGTAGTCCTTGCGGCACGACTGCGCGCACGAGCCACGATTCGCGCTGCGCTCGGAGATCATTCCGGACATGAAACACTGGCCGGAGTACGAGATGCACAGCGCGCCATGGATAAACGTCTCGAGGCCGAGATTCGGGACACGAGCGCGGATGGCGGCGAGATCCGCGAGCGTATTTTCGCGCGCCAGGACGACGCGTTTGACACCGAGCTCCTCGAGCACGGCGGCGCCCGCTTCGTCGTGCACCGTCATCTGAGTCGAGCCGTGAATCTCGAGATCAGGATAGATCTGGCGAATCAGATCGATGAGACCGAGATCCTGAACGATTGCGGCATCGATGCCGCAATCGATGGCTTCCCCAAGAAACGCGAGCGCCTCGACCAGTTCGGCCGGCTTGACGAGTACGTTCAACGTGAGATAGATGCGGCGGCCGCGGCCGTGCGCGATGCGGCAGGCTTCGGTCAGCTCCTCGAGCGTGAGCTGAGCGCCTTCGTCGCGCGCGTTGAAGCGTTGCGCACCGAGATAGACGGCATCGGCGCCGTTGGCGACGGCCGCGCGAACGGCGTCGAGCGAACCGGCGGGTGACAGGAGCTCGGGAATCGACCGCGTACTCATAAGTCCTGAAAATTAACGCCGCGTTCGCATTTCGCGGCATTCTCTTGCGCTTCGCGAATGCACCGGACGCCGCGATCTCGTCGCCGTGCCCGAAACGCTCGTCGGAATGACCGACAGGCTATGTCGCGCCGCTCGGCGTCGGTGAGGTTGTCCGATTTGGCCGTCGGATGTCGGTCGGCTCGCCTCGTTTCCGTGGCGTTAAGCGCACGGAACAGCGTTTGCCCTAGGTAGCGCCTAACGCGCGGAGCGCAGCCGATTGTGTAGTTGTTAGACAGTTCTAAACCGCGCAAGTGACAAGAATGCGAACAGTTTAGAGCATTCTAAGCTCAGCGTGTGAGGGGCGTCACTGGTTCCGACAAGTGTTTGGTGCAGTTTTGACCGTGTTCATTGGCGGTTCTTTCGAGCTGTCCCTTGCCGCCGACCGCAGTACTCACGGCAGCTCACTCTCATGAGGGCAAAGGCAATTATGCGCGTATCGACGCTGGTACGTTGGTGTACGGCGCTCACCGTGGTGGTTCTTGCCGCGGCGTGCTCCGACACCGCGACCGCGCCACCCACTCCTGCTGCGCGGCCCCGACTGTCCGTCGGGAGCTATGAGCAGTGGCTGCTGGACAACGGTGGCGCGAGCCGCGATGGACGCGGCCGCAAGAACAAGACGGATTCGGGCTGGACGCAGGATTTCACTGTCGATCCGACCCAGCCGTACACGCTCAAGGCTGGCGATCACGTCGTCACCTTCCCGGCGAACTCGATCTGCGACCCGGCGACGTCGGGTTACGGCGAGGCGCTCTGGGACGCGCCCTGCACCCCGCTGCAGGCGCCGATCACGATTCACGCGAGCTGGAGCAACAAGCTGGGTCACGCGTTCATCGACTTCCAGCCGGCGCTTCGCTTCGCGCCCACGAATGATCCGTCGAAGTATGTGACGATCAACATGAAGGATTCGTGGGACCTCGACACGACGTATCACTATCCAATCTTCTGGCGGCGCCCATCCGATAGCGTCTGGGTGGACGAAAGCCTGGCCGATCCCTCGATGACTTCTGTCGAGGATCTGAAAGGAAACCGCGTCTCACGACGCCTCAAGCACTTCAGCGGTTATCTCGTCGGCGTCTCCGAGGTATGTGATGCCTGGGGCGGCTCCGACTGTAGCTCCGTGTTGTCGTTCTCCGGCTATCTGATGGGATTCTGAGCCTCCGCATACGACAACTCTTCCACTTCAACCCTTATTCGAACCCGACGGAGGCTCGATCCAACATGTCTCGAGTAACCATGCCGGTGCTGGTCCGGCTGCTGTTGTGCGCGGCGTTGTTCGGCGTGTTTAGCGCCAGCACGACTCCCTCGAATCAATGGTCATACGAGGGCGATAGTTCGGCAGCCACGCACCTGCCAACGACCAACTCTTTCTCAGGCTATATCATCGCGGTCGGATGAACTGACCGCTATCAAGAAAGAACATCGGGCCAGACCGGGATACCTCGGCTGGCCCGATGACCTTTCCCGCCTTCGGGGCGTCATAAGTCGAATGCGCTGCTGCACCTTCGTTGCGCCGGGGGCCGCGGATGGCGCGGCCAAAACTTCACTCGATTCATAGCCGCCGTTTGCCTCGACATCACTGTCCGTCGTCGCCGCCCGAGGACGCATGAGCGACTCGCCGAAGCCCCTGTCGGACACGCACGAGCAGCCGCTCCAATCGCGGTTGCTGGCGGCGGCAACGTCGACAGCGGCGCTCATCGATCGGGCGCAACTCGCCGAACGTCAGGGTCGCACGCAGGAAGCACGGCAGCTGTACGAGCAGGCGCTGGGCCAGTTGCGTTCACCAGAAGAGGCGCCGATTGCGGCCTCGCTCCTGCGCTGGATCGGCATCACGCACGGTGTCGAGCTGAACCTCGACGCGGCGTTCGACTGTCTCGAGGCCGCGCTGGCCGTCGCCGAAGCGCTCGGCGACGAGGCCGCCGTCGGCCACGCGGTGAACGTTCAGGGTTTGCTCAATTACAAGATGGGGCGGCTCGACGAAGCAGAGCGCCTCTATCTCAAGGCGCGCGAGAGTGCACGTCGTGCCGGCGAGGCAAAGCTGGCGGCGATGACCTCGCAGAACCTTGGCGTCATCGCGAACATTCGTGGTGAGCTCGAGCAGGCGCTCTGGCACTATGAGGCGAGCCTCGCCGACTATCGCGCGCTGGGGCTCGCCAAGTACATCTGCATCACGCTCAACAACCTCGGCATGCTCTACACCCGCATGGAACGGTGGGAGACCGCCGAGCGTGCATACGAGGAGGCGATTCCGCTCAGCCAACAGATCGGTGACGTCGGCGTTCGCGTCATTCTCGAGGTCAACTTCGCCATTCTCTGGATCTCGCGAAAGGAATTCGCCAAGGCTCGTCAGGCGTGTGATCGCGCGCTCGCGATCGCCGAAGAGACGCAGCACACCGAGGCCATCGGCGAGGTGCAGAAGTGCTACGGCGTGATCTTCCGCGAGACCGGCGACTTCGGTGCCGCCGAGGAGGCCTTCCGGAATGCCGTCGATCTCGCCGATTCACGACAGGATCTCCTGCTCTCGGCGGAAATCGCGCGCGAGCTCGCCGAGCTCTATCGCTTGCAGGGCCGCAATCGCGACACGCTGCAGAGCCTGAATCGTGCGCACCGGCTCTTTACGCAACTCCACGCCCGCCCCGATCTCGCCGACATCGATCGTCAAACGACTCGGCTCGAGAGCGACTTCCTCGACGTCGTCCGGCGCTGGGGTGAGTCGATCGAATCCAAAGATCACTACACGCAGGGTCACTGCGAGCGCGTTGCCGATCTTGCGTGTGCACTCGCGGCGGAAGCCGGGCTCGATCAGAAGTCACTCTTCTGGTTCCGCATCGGTGCATTGTTGCACGACGTCGGCAAGCTGATGATTCCCCCGGAAATTCTCAACAAGCCGGGCCGCCTAACGGCAGAAGAGTGGGTGATGATCAAGAAGCACCCCGTGTGGGGAGTCGAGATGCTCGCGGACATCGACTTCCCCTGGGACGTACGCCCGATCGTCGAATCCCACCACGAGCGCTGGGACGGTGCCGGCTATCCGCACGGACTCAAGGGGGAGGAGATTCCGCGAACGGCGCGCATCCTCTGCATCGCCGACGTGTACGATGCGCTGACGTCCGAGCGCAGCTACAAGAAGCCGGTATCGCACGATCAGGCGCTCGACATGATGCGCAGCGATGTCGGGCACCAGTTCGATCCCGAGCTCTTCCCGCAATTCGAGACGATCATGGAGCGTCTCGGCCCGCCACGGCGCGGCCTTGCTGATCCGACGACGCCAGCCGAGCACGTTCACGCCGCGTCACCGAGCGAGGTGCCAGGTGAAGTCGATGACCTCACCGGCGTGCTGGTTCGTCGCGCCTTTCTCGACGCCGCGAACACTACCCTGCTCCGCCGTCGCACGAACGACCCTGCCTCAGCGCTCCTCGTGATCGACGTCGACCACTTCAAGCTGGTCAACGACACGTACGGCCACCTCCAGGGCGACGACGTGCTCAAAGCCGTCGTCGCGCTGCTCAAGCGCGGTGTACGCGGTGGCGACGTCATCGGTCGTTATGCAGGCGACGAGTTCGTCGTGCTGCTCCCGCGCACGACGATGGATACGGCACGCGAGGTGGCGGACCGGCTTCGTACGGCCGTCGAGCGCGAGCGGATCTCATTGCGGGGCACGCCGAGCGAGACCGTTGGCGTCACACTCTCGATTGGTGTCGCGACGGCGGAGCACGCAGACCACGTCGAAGCGGTGTTCGCCGCCGCCGACCGCGCGCTCTACGAGGCCAAGCGCGCAGGGCGAAACGCGGTTGCGCTCGCAGGCACCGCGACCGAATCGTCGCAGCCGCAGCTCAACCTCAATCGGTTCGTCGGTCGCGTCGAAGAGCTCAAACGCCTCGTGCGCATGCTCGATACGTCGTTCCGAGGCGAACCCCGTGTCGTCGCCGTCGTCGGTGAGGCCGGTGTCGGCAAATCGACGCTGCTTCGCCAGCTCCTGCCCGAAGTCCGTCTCCGCGGTGGCTCACTCGTCATGGGTCGCGCGCTCGAGGCGGACGTGAAGCCGCCCTATGGTCCGTGGGCAGAGATTCTATCGTCGATCAAGCAGCGCGTGAACGCGCCCGGTCGCGTCTGGCGTGAATTGCCGCGACTCGTTCCCGCCCTGTCCGATGGCAGCGAGCCACGCCCGGAGAGCACAGGCAGCAAGTACGCGTTGTACGAGGAAATCGTCGAATACGTTCGGCTCGCGGCGGCCACCTGCCCGCTCGTGCTGGTGCTGGACGACATGCAGTGGGCCGACTCGGCCACCTGGGACACACTCGAACACCTCGTGCCGCAGCTCGATCAGGATCACATCTTCATCTGCCTCACGATCCGCGCCGAGGACAAGAGCAAGGACGTCATGGATCGGCGGCGGCGCCTCTCGCGCGACGAGCGATTCAGCGAGATCTCGCTCCAACGCCTAACGCGAGCGGAGCTCGAGCAGTGGCTCACCGCCGCGTCGCGCGGACAGGAGCTCGGACGCGAGCTCCTGCCGGTGCTCTATCGTCACACGGAAGGCAATCCGTTCCTCGTCGTCCAGGTGCTGCGCGCCCTCGTCGAGGAAGGCGAAATTCGCTACGAGGGCGAACGGTGGATCTGGAAACAGACGTCCGAGCTACGGCTCCCCGTCGCGGTGAGCGACTTGATGGCGCGCCGTCTCGACCGACTCAGTGAGCGCACCCGCAACATTCTGACGACGGCGGCGGTCATTGGCCGCGTTTTTGACATCGACCTCGCGCTCGCCGCGGGCGCCGGCACCGAAGACGAATTGCTCGACGTGATCGACGAAGCGGTCGCCGCCGCGGTGCTCGAGCCGTCGCGCGGCGACGCCGACTCCTACGCATTCACGCACACGCTGCTCCTCGACGCAATCAAGGAGACGGCGAACCCGCGTCGCTTGAAACGCATTCACCACGCGGTGGGTGAAGCGCTCGAGAAGCGTAGCTCCAACGCCATCGCCGAGTTGGCCGATCACTTCGACCAGGCCGGCGTGAGCGACAAAGCATATCGTTATGCTATGCAGGCGGGCGAGAGCGCGACGACGGTATACGCGCACGACGAGGCCGCGGCCTTCTTCACGATGGCGCAGCGCCACCCCGCGACGCCGTCGGAGCGTCTCAATGCCTTCATGGGCGCGGTCAAGGTGGCCGAGGTCTCCGGCCGATATGCAGAAGCGGTCGAGTTGTGCAAGACGGCGCTCAGCAGCGTCCAGGATGACGTCACGCCGGCCGAGAAGCTGCCACTTCTCATCTTGTATGAACGGGTCCAGGCATTCCTCGGCAAACCGCTGACGCAGACGCTCGAGGTCTACCAGTCACTCCTCAAGCAAGCCGAGGAGATGGGTATGCAGAAGGAGCGCGTCTCGCTTCTCACAATGCTCTCGACGACCTACGGCAGCCTGGGCGACCCCGCCACCGCACAGCGGTTGGCGCGCGAGAGCGCCGACATGGCCGAGCGGATCGGCGAGCGGCTGTTGCATGCGCACGCGCTCATGCGTGTCGGCTGGACGCTATTCGAGGCAGGCTCAGAGGAAGCGATCGTCCATTATCGGCGCGCGCAGGAAATCTGCAGCGAGATGGACGACCGGCATGGTTACGTGCGCTGCCAGATCACAATCGGCGTCAGCTACTCGAAGGTTGGAAACATGGCGGCGGCAATCGAAGCGTTTCGAAGCGCGGTCGAACTCGGCTTGCAGGCGGGTGCCCCGGACTGGGCGGGTGTCGCCGCGCTCAACCTCGGCGTGCTCTTCATGTGGAGTGGTCGCTTCGACGAGGCGCGGCAGCGTTTCGACGAAGCGCGAAAGCTGTTCATCAAGCTCAAGAACGAGCTGCACCGCGTCGCAACGATCTACAACATGGGTCACCTCGCGAGGGAGAGCGGCGATCCGACCCGCGCGCTGGAGCTTTACGAGGAGGCAGCAACGAGCGCGCGACGCCTCGGTCAGCTGGACATGGAAATCGGCGCGCTTGCCGGCGCCGGCTTGGCCGGTCTCGATCTCAACCGTCGCGACTACGCATATACCGCTGCGCGTAACGCCGAGACGATGGTGGGTGAGCGCTTTGACTGGTGGTTCCAGAACCGCGAGCTCGTCGAGGCGCTGAGCGTACGCGTCACGCTGGAGCTTGGCCGTCGCGACGAAGCCGAACAGCGCTTCCGCACCGCCCTCGCGGATACGGAGCCGCGCGATGCGCGTTGTGCCGCCTGGTTGGCTGCAGAGTGTGCGCCCGCGCTCATTGCCGCCGGCGCCGATGTGTGGGATTTCGTGAGGAGGTTCTCGCAGCGCGCCGATGACCTGGGGTATACGGCACTCGCGACGCGATTCCGATCGTTGCTCGCGCGCCACGGCCGATCCTCGGGCGGGCGCCACGCGATGGGCGCCTAACGGTTCTCATCCCCCGCGTCGTCCGCGGAACGGCGGCGACGTGACGACCGCGGTCCGATGAATCGGAGTGCGGCCGCGGCGGCGAGAAAAGCGATACCGATCCAGCGCAGGCGTCCCGTGTCGGTGCGAACACCGTAACCAAAGAGCACGAGCCCGATCAAAGTGAGCCCCAACTTCAGCTGCGTGAGAGCGCTCATGGCTTCTGCACGCGCGGGCTACCTGACGCCGCCTTCCGGCAGGCCGTACCGCTTCGCGTCCGTATCGGGAACCTCGATCACCATGCGGAGTAGCGCCGTCGAGAACACCTTCCCTTGCGCGTCGGTCTTGAGCGAGAGCGTGCCTCCACCGTCCAGCGCGCCGTGCAGCAGAAAATTGAGCGCCTTGAGATTGGGCAACTCGTAACGCTCGACGTCACCGGTGATGACGGCATGAAAGTGATCGCGCACGCGTTCGCGCGTCACGTACTTCTCGAGCAGCGGATACCACTCCGGTTTCAGCGCAATGAGACCGACGTTGGCAGTGTCGCCCTTGTCACCCGAGCGCGCGTGCGCGACCGCAACGAGCTGAACTCGCATCATGCCACCTCGACCTTCGTCTGGACGACACGCTTGTCGATCAGCGCTGGCCAATAGGCGACAATCTCCTCGACTTTGGGGCGTCCGCCGGCAAAGCCCGTGACGGTGGGCGGACCGTTCAGCACGAGCGGGGCCAGCTCGCGGGTGAATCGCTCGACGACGGCGCGATCCGGCGAGCGGACACCGACGCGCAGTTGGACTTCGGCGGCGTCGTGACTCTCGCCCGAGAGCGGGCCATGGGCTGCCGACACGCCAACGAACTCGGTGAGTATCTGGTCGAACTCGAGACCGAGATGGTCCAGCCTGGCCCGGAGAACTTCATCTGCCTTACGAGCCTTGTCGAGGGCATCGGGCCAGGCATACACAAGCGTGCCGACCGCCTTGAAGCCGGCGCGATAGGCAATCGAGACCTTCAGCTTGTCCGTTGGCGGTCGGCCCTTGATGCCAAAGACGCGCACCCGATCCGGACCGTCCGGCGCGAGCTCGATCGTTGTGAAATCGGCGATCACGTCCGGTGTGATGTACGAGTGCGGATCACCCATCTCGTACACGAGCTGCTCGGTGACCGACTGCACGGAGATGCGGCCACCCGTGTGGGGATGTTTAGCAATCACGAACGTGCCGTCAGGATTCGCTTCGACGATCGGATAGCCGACGTTCGCGAGGTCCGGAATGTTTCGCCAATCGAACAGACAATTTCCCCCAGAGCACTGCGCGCCGCATTCGATGGTGTGGCCGGCGATGATGCCCGCCGCCAACTTGTTCCAGTCGTCCGCCGCCCAATTGAACTCATAACGAATCGGCGCCATCGTGAGCGCCGTATCGGTTGACCGGCCCGTGATGACGACATTCGCGCCCCGCTCGAGCGCCTCGACGATCGGCACCGAGCCGATGTACGCATTGGCGGATAGCACTCGATCGCGGACCGTCGCCAGCGCTTCGCCGGTATCCATGTTACGCAATTCGTGTCCAGCTGCGATCAACTCGTCGAGTCGCGGCAAGAGATCGTCACCCGTGACGACGCCGACGCGCACAGTCCCGCGCGCGCCACCTCGCTCGGCGACGCCACGTATTGCCTCGGCGCATGCCGGCGGATTCACGCCGCCCGCGTTCGCGATAACGCGCACCCCACGCTTCGCGATCGCGGGCAGAATGCTCTCCACCGCGCCGACAAAGTCGCGCGCGTAGCCGAGCTTCGGATCGCGTTCCTTCTGCTTTTGCAGAATGGACATCGTCACCTCGGCCAGGTAATCGAGCATGAGGTAATCGATGTCGCCGCCCTCGACCTGACGCCGTGGTGCCTCGAGCCAATCTCCCCAGAACCCCTGGCCCGAGGCGACGCGTACCAATTGCTTTCTCCTCGTCATGCCTGGTCCAGCTGCGCGGGCAGAACGAATGCGCCAAGGTGTGGTCCCGGATTCTGTAAGGCGGCGTCCAGCGCCATCGCGACGAGCTCACGCGTCTCTTCGGGCGCCACGATCGCATCGACAAATCCGCGCGCGGCTGCATAACGAGCATCCAATTGATGCTCGTAGTCTTCGCGCATCTCTTCGACCGCCTCGACGACGCCCGGAGCGAGCGCCTTGCCTTTCTTCTTCGCCTCTTCGATCGCCGGACCGTGTACTGCCTGGATCGCCGACTCTCCCTCCATGACGCCCATCCTCCCTGTCGGCCAACTGAAGATGAAATCGGGATCGAAGCCTTGCCCGGCCATCGCATAGTAGCCGGCGCCGGACGCGTGATTCACGGTGAGCACGAGCTTGGGGACGCGCGCGGTCGCCATGGCTTCGACGAAGCGCGCTCCGGCGCGAATGATCCCTTCGTGCTCCGCCTCGGGCCCGACCATGAATCCTGAAACGTCCTGGACGAAGAGGATTGGAATCCGCTGCCGATCGCAGCGCTCAATGAAGAACGCGACCTTTTCCGCGCTCTCGGCGTAGAGAATTCCACCGAATCGCGGCTTCTCGCCGGGTCGACCCTTGATCAAGCCGCGTTGATTGGCGATCAACCCGACGCCGATCCCGCGAATGTGAACGTCGCCGCAGATGATCTCCTTCGCGAGCCGCGGCTGGAATTCGTCGATCGCTCCATCGTCGACGAGCGCACGAATCACCTCGTGCATGTCGTAGGACATCCGGTGATCGGTGGGCAGCACGTCGTATAGCTGCGTACCGTCCGGCTCGGCTCCGCTCGATGCCGAATGACGCGTCTGCTGCGGCAACATCGCGACGAGCTCGCGGAGTTTTGTCAGGCACGCCGCATCGTCGTCCACCGCGTAATGGGCGACGCCGCTCGTCTCCGTGTGCGTCGCCGCGCCGCCTAACGTCTCGGCGTCAATCGTCTGACCCGTCGCGCCCTTGACGAGATTCGGCCCGCCGAGTCCCATGAACGACGTGCCCTTCACCATCACGATGAGGTCGGACAGCGCCGGCAGGTACGCTCCACCAGCGATGCACGGCCCCATGACGGCGGCGATCTGCGGAATGCGCAGATATCGTCGCATGATCGAGTTGTAGTAGAAGAGGCGCGCCGCGCCGTACTGACCGGGGAATACGCCGCCCTGATACGGCAAGTTCACGCCGGCGGAGTCGACGAGATAGATGATCGGAATGCGGCATCGCATGGCCAGTTCCTGCGCGCGCAGCATCTTCTTGATCGTCTCGGGCCACCAGGAACCGGCCTTCACGGTCGCATCGTTCGCCACGACGACGACGCTGCGCCCCTCCACGATGCCGATGCCGGTGACGACGCCGGCGGCGGGCGCCTGTCCATCGTACTCGTCATAGGCCACGAGCAACCCAATCTCGACGAAGCGCGAACCTGGGTCGCAGAGGCCGGCAATTCGTTCGCGAGCGGTGAGCTTGCCCTGCTTGTGCTGCTTCGCGATGCGATCGGGGCCGCCACCGTGCCGAAGCTGGTCCTCGAGCGCCCGAACGGCAGCCACGAGGTCGCGCAGCCGTGAGTGTCCACCCTCGGTCTTCCGTGCGGTTCCGCCCGCGGTGCCGCCGGCTCCTCTGCCCGCCGTGCCTGTCACGCTTCCTGGCGTTGTCGCTCCGCGAACCAGCCGCGAATGTAGTCGATCAACTCACTCGTCGGCGTCCCTGGCCCGAAGAGCTTCCCGATGCCGCCCTGCCGAAGCTGCTCCATGTCCTCGCGCGGGATGATGCCGCCGCCGGTGATGAGTATATCATCACGTCCTTGCTCGGCGAGCAGATCCCGGACCCGCGGAAAGAGCGTCATGTGGGCACCGCTCAACACCGAGAGGCCGACGACGTCGACGTCCTCCTGAATTGCCGCGCTGGCGATCATCTCCGGTGTCTGGTGCAGCCCGGTATAGATGACTTCCATGCCCGCGTCACGCAGAGCAGCGGCGACGACCTTCGCACCACGGTCGTGACCGTCGAGACCTGGTTTTGCGACGAGAACACGTATCGGACGCATGTGATGGCGTTGAGTGGTTCGCGTAGAGCGCAGAAAAGAAGCTAGCGGCGCGGCTTGCGACCGGGCAACATGCGCACGGCACGCGGCTTCCTCGCAACGAGGAGCATCTCCGTCGAGTGACGGGTGAGTGGTCGATCTCGCCAGCCATCATACGCTTCCTCGACGATGAGACCCGCCACCGCGCAGAGTTCGGCGAGCCGCGTCGCGGTGTAGAGACGAATGTGATGCTCGCGCGTGCCCGAGCCACCGGGACCGCTCCACCGAGAGTCGACGGTGAGAATGCCGGACAGCGGATCGAAGCGTCGGTCCTGGGCGTGCAGCGTTCCGTCTGACGTCTGCCACCAATCGCGCTCGAGGAAGCGCGCCATCACGCCGTCGCGGCTTCCACCGTGCCACACGAGTGTCCCACCCGGCACCAGCACTCGGGCGAACTCCACGAGGACCAGACGATCGTCGGCCGGGACGGCGAAGAAGCCAAATGAGGTAAAGAGATTCAGAACCGCATCGAAGCGACCTGTCCACTCGGAAGGGAGCTCACGCATGTCACCGCGATGATACTCGAGCGTCGGCCCCGTGCCCCGTTTCTTCGCGCGTTCGAGCAGCGTCGTCGAAAAATCGAGCCCATCGACGCGGAATCCTGCCTCTGCGAGCAAGTGACTGTGCCGTCCCTGGCCGCACGGCACGTCGAGTACTCGCGATCCGGTGGGCAGGCCGAGCACCTCGATAACACGCGCGACTTCGCGCCGGTCGCGCTCGAGCGTGAACAGCGGTTCGTATTCGCGCAGGTACTCGAGGTCGAAATACCGCGCCCACCACTCGCCTTGCGGAGGCGTCAGAAGAACACGGGCTCCCGATACGCGCCAAACACACTCTCGAGCGCGGCGCGGATCTCGTACAGCGTGCAGTAGCGTCGCGCGCACTCGAGAATGTAGGGCATCGTGTTTTCGGCCGCCCCGGCTGCATTCCGCAGCGCGTCGAGTGCCTGACGACAGCCGGCGTCGTCTCGTTCGTTGCGTATCTTCGCGAGCCCGTCGCGTTGCAGTCTGTCGGCGTCCTCACCGACTTTGAGCAGCGGAATGGTGAGCTCCGGTTCGTCAGTGACGAATTCGTTTACGCCGACGATGACGCGACGATGCTGTTCGATCTCCCACTGCTGCCGTGACGCCGACTCTGCGATCTTCCGCTGGAACCAGCCCTGCTCCAACCCTCGCACCACGCCGCCAATTCGCTCGATCTCGCTGAAAAGTGCCTCGGCTTCCTGTTCGAGCTGATTGGTCAGTGACTCGAGATAGTAGGAGCCGCCAAGCGGATCGATGACGTTAGGCACACCGGTCTCGAACGCGAGGAGTTGTTGCGTTCGCAGCGCAACCTGAACTGCCTCCTCGCTCGGCAGCGCGAGCGTTTCGTCCATCGAGTTGGTGTGCAGAGACTGCGTGCCGCCGAGTACCGCCGCGAGCGCCTGGTAAGCGACGCGCACGACGTTGTTCATTGGCTGCTGCGCGGTGAGCGTGACGCCCGCGGTCTGCGAATGGAAGCGCATCATCCACGAGCGCGGACTGCGTGCGCCATAGCGCGATTTCATGTGCCGAGCCCAGATGCGGCGCGCGGCGCGGAGCTTCGCGATCTCCTCGAAGAAGTCGTTGTGAATGTCCCAGAAGAACGAGAGCCTCGGCGCGAATTGATCGACGTCGAGGCCCCTGGCGATACCACGCTCCACATAGGTGAAGCCATCCGCAAGGGTAAACGCGAGCTCTTGGGCCGCGGTCGCACCCGCCTCACGAATGTGGTAGCCGGAGATCGAGATCGTATTCCACTGCGGCGCGTTCTTCGCGCCCCACTCGAAGCAGTCGACGATCAGGCGCAGCGCGGGCTCGATCGGGAAACACCAGGCGTGCTGCGCCATGTATTCTTTCAAAATGTCGTTCTGAATAGTGCCACGCAGGTTCTCCGCGGAGACTCCCTGTTTCTCTGCCGCGGCGATGTAAAACGCCCACAGAATGATCGCCGGCCCATTGATCGTCATCGACGTCGACACCTGATCCATGGGAATGCCGTCGAACAGCGTTTCCATGTCGGCGAGGCTCGAGATCGCGACGCCCGTCTTGCCCACTTCCCCTTCCGAGCGCGAATGATCGGAGTCGTAGCCCATCAACGTCGGAAAGTCGAAGGCAGTCGAGAGACCGGTTTGACCGTGTGCGAGCAAGAACTTGAAGCGCTCGTTCGTGTCTTTGGCGCTGCCGAATCCCGCGAACTGACGCATCGTCCAGAGCCGACCTCGATAGCCAGTCGGGTGGATGCCGCGCGTGTAGGGGTATTGACCCGGGACACTGATGTCTGTCGCCGTTTCTGGGGGCACGTCGAACGCGGTATAGAGCGGATCGACCTCGCGTTCGGAGTTCACGAAGCCGATGTCACGCAGCTCGCCTTCGGTGTAGCGACGTCGCCATTCGGCGACTTCAGCGCGCAGCCGTTCGAGCTCGCGGCGGCCGTCTCCATCGCCATCGCCGCCCAGCTTTCCTCCCCGCAGATCTCGCGTGGACGTCATCGTGCTTTGCTCTCCGAGTTCGTCAGTAGGTTCGCGCTGCGGTCGAGCAGCTCGTCGGCGACGGCGAAGGGATTGGTTCGCCCGCTTTCCAGCTCCTCGAGACGCGCGTCGAGCCAATGGTTGGTAGCGTCGTCACTCCAGAGGCGACTTCGCACTTTGCTCTCCACCACTTCGACGACTCGAGCGCGAAGCCGGGCTCGGCGGCGCTCGCGAAGGAGGCCGCTGCGCTCAAGATAACCGAAGTGACGGTCGACCGCCTCGACGAGCTCCGCAACGCCTTCGCCCGTTGACGCTACGGTACGCAGTACCGGCGGTGTCCAGGACGCGCCGTCGTTCTGGGTCGCCTCTCGGGCGGCGCGAGCGGGATTCATCGCGAGCTTCTCGTCGCGCGTGAGCGGTCGGCGCAGATCAACCCCGTGATGCGCGGGGACGTTCTTGAGTGTGTTGCCGCCACGCAGACCGAGCATCAGCTCGAGCTCGTGCCGGAGCCGGTCGGCGCCAGGACGATCTCCCTTATTGACCACGAAAATATCGGCGATCTCCATCAGCCCGGCCTTGAGCGTCTGAATCGAGTCGCCGGATTCCGGCACGAGGACGACGACGCTGGAATCGGCTGTGCGTGCAATGTCCAGTTCACTCTGTCCGACACCGACCGTCTCGATGATAATTTGCTCAATACCGAACGCGTCGAGGACATCGGCAACTTCGCGCGTCGACGCGGCGAGCCCACCAAGCGAACCGCGCGTTGCCATCGATCGGATGAAGACACCGGGATCGAGCGCCACCGACTCCATCCGAATGCGATCGCCGAGGAGGGCGCCGCCCGTGAATGGTGAAGTTGGGTCGACGGCGACGACGCCGACCGACTGCCCTGCGACGCGATATGCCGCGACGACTGCGGTCGTGAGCGTGCTCTTGCCTGCGCCCGGCGGTCCCGTGATCCCGATCCGGCGCGCCCGCCCGAGCCGCGAATGGAAGCTTGCGAGCAACCTCTCGAAGCCACGTCGATGGTTCTCGACGATACTCACGGCGCGCGCCAACGCGGCTTTCTTGCCGGCATCAAAATCGGCGAGAAGATCGTTGTGCATCGGGGCCGACGCGGACGCAGTCACGGCTTGGCCCGCGACGCGCTCTGGGCGCGACTGGCGTCGGGCTCGTCGTGTTCGTCGCGAATGTCGCCGACCAGTTCCTCGAGCAGATCCTCCAGCGAGACGAGACCCACCGTCGCGCCATTCGGATCACGCACGACCGCGAGGTGCCGTCGCTCGCGCAGCATTCGGAAAAGGAGTTCGTTGCAGTGCGCCTCGGGGGTTGCCATCGCGACCGGCCGCAACGGGGGGAATTTCTCGGCGCCCGCTTTCAACACGTCGAACGCGTGTACCATTCCCCGCACGTCGTCGAGCGAGCCGTGATAGATCGGAACGCGACTGTAGTTCGATTGGGCGATGCGCAACGCGAGTGTGCGAGCTTCGAGCGCGTCGTCCAGTGCGAAGATGTCGGCGCGAGACGTCATCACGTTGCGAACGAGCTTCGCGCCAAACTCCACCACGCCACTGATGATCGCAATCTCCTCGCGCTCTCCTACACCTTCGAGCTCGCCTTCGCGCAACAGATCGTGCAGCACCTCGCGTTCGACATCGACCGAAGCCCGGCCCCGCTGACGCTCGAACGGCGCGGCAGCGCGCCGCCCGAGTCCGACGATTGGCGTTACGAGCAGCTCGACGACGCGGAGAACGGGCACGACAACCGGCACGAGATAGGTTGGCCATTGGCGCGCCACGGCGCGCGCGAACACCTGGCCCGCCAGTACGACCAGGACGACGAACAGCGCGACGTCGGCGATGAGCTGGGGTCCGGTGTGCTTGAGCCCGAGCATGATACCCGAGATCACGAGCGTGAGCGCCACTCCCGTGCTGGACCCAATCAGCAAACGATGCGGGCGCTCGAGGTATGTCACCGCCGCCGCCGATCCGCGCAGCCGCTGTTCCGTCCAGTGGCGAAGCCAGATGCGACTCACGGAGCGCACGGCCATCGCGCCTGCAGTGAGCCAGCCGACGACGAGCAGGGCCACCACGAATACATATGGCCGGTCGAGGAGATCCAGGTTCATCGAGGACCTCCCGCCGTCAACGCGGGCTGCAGACGCTCGAGGTACACCCGCTCGACACGTCGCCGCCTAACGCGTTCGACGACGAGCCGGACGCCGGCGCGTGTCAGCGTCTCGCCCGCGTGAGGAACGCGGCCGAAGAGCGCGTACACGAGGCCACCGACGGTCGTTACATCGTCGACACCGAAATCGACGCCCATCAACTCGCGCAGCTCATCGACCGGCAGGCGTCCCGCCACCCAGAAGCGTGTTGCGCCCTCACGTTCGACGTCCGGCTCCTCGACGTCGTATTCGTCACGGATCTCACCGACGATCTCCTCGAGAACGTCCTCGATCGTCACGAGTCCTGCCGTTCCTCCATATTCGTCGCTTACGATTGCGATGTGCGTTCGGCTGTCCTTGAAATCACGCAGCTGCGCGTCGATCGTCTTCGTGGTCGGAATGAACACGGCGCCGCGCACCAGCCGTAGCCATCCTCCCTTTGGCTCGTCGGCCGCGACGATAGCGCCCAGCAGGTCCTTGGCGTACAGAATGCCGATGACGTTGTCGAGCGTGTCGTCGTACACCGGAAATCGCGCGTGCTCGGAGCTGCGCACGCGGTCCAGTACTTCGGACCACGGCGTCGTCGCGGCAACGCCGACGATGTCGACGCGCGGCACCATGATTTCGCGCACTTCCGTATCGCCCAACGAGAAAACGCCATGCAGGAGCTCCTCTTCGGCGCTGGAGACGTCGGCTTCCGCCGCCACGACCTCACGGAAGCGCTCTGCGCTGTGCTCTTCCTCCGTCGAGCCCTCGGTCGCGGGAAGAACGCGCTGCAGCGACCGCTCGAGCACCGCACCGAGGGCAACGATCGGCCGCAACAGCACGGTGGTGACGCGCACGAAATCACGCAGCGCATCGAATGCGCGGCTGCCGAGGCCATAGCCGATGGAGCGCGCCATCCCCTCCGTGAGGGCGACGAGGACAAGGCCGAGTGCGACGGCCACCATCGCACGCGTCCCGAAAGACCAACCCGCGAACACAAGCCCCTGGGCGATTGCCGCACCAGCGGCGACGTGCGCCAGTACTCGAAGAGCGGACAGCGCGCGATGTGCACGTTCGCGCTCGTGAATCGCTCCGCCAGGATGCTCCGACGGAGACGCCGCGGGATCGAACGCGAGCAGTGCTCCGTCGGCGACAGAGCACGCCGCAGCAACGAGCGCGGCGATGGCGCAGAGTAGCCAGGCCGTGAGCGTCACGCGGCGGACCTCGCGCGTCGAGTCCCGCGCGATCGGCGTCGCGGAGTTCGGATCACCGATGCCACCAGTTGCTCCTGCCGCCGCCACATGGGCGAAGCGGCACGATCCCGTCCTTCCGGATGATCGTGGCCTAACACGTGGAGCACGCCGTGGACGACGAGTCGCGTCAGCTCTTCGCGAAGCGTTACGCCGTTTGTCTCGGCGTTTCGCCGCGCGACGCTCGGCGCGATATAGATGTCACCAACGAGCCGAGCGCCTGGGACCTCGGGAGCGAGAGTGAAGGAGATCACGTCCGTGCTACCGCGGTGGCCGAGATGGCGCCGATTCAATGCCGCAATCCGGCGACTGGTGACGAAGCTGATCGACACGTGCGACGGGGGCCGCCGTCCCCCTTCGGCCCGCAGCACGGCGCGCGCAATCGAGGCGACTTGCCGGCGCGCGAGCGGCACGCGAACGCCGTCGTCGTCGATGACTACGACGTGGCTCATACCGAGGCGAACTCGGACGTCACACCGCCGCTCGACGCAGGGTAGTCGATGCGGTTGTGGTACATGCCGGTCAGCACGCGAGTGAACTCGTCCTTGATGATGTCGAGCTGCTTGAGCGTGAGCGGCGCGTCCCGTAACTGTCCCTGTTCGATGCGTTGCCGAACGATGTGATCGACGACATCGCGAATCTTCTCCTGCGTCGGCTCGCCGAGTACGCGCGTCGATGCTTCGACGCCATCGGCGAGCATAACGACGGCGGTCTCCGCCGTCTGCGGGAGCGGTCCCGGATAGGAATACTCGACGAGATCGGGCACCGTGCCGTCCTTCTCTTTCGCTTTTTCAAGGAAGAAGGAGATCGCCCCCGTGCCATGGTGCTCTTTGATGAAGGCGCGGAGAGCGCGTGGGAGCTTGTGTTCCTCGGCGAGCTCGAGTCCCTCGCGGACGTGATTGCGAATGATCTGCGCGCTCGTACCGGGCTTGAGTGCGTCGTGCGGGTTACGACCCTTGGCCTGGTTCTCCACGAAGTACTGCGGCTTGGCGATCTTACCGATGTCGTGGTAGTACGCACCCACGCGCGCGAGGAGCGCGTTGGCGCCGATCGCTCGACAGGCAGCCTCGGCCAGATTGGCAATCGCGATCGTATGCGCGTACGTCCCCGGCGCCTCGAGGCTGAGGCGCTGCATCAGTGGCCGATTGAGGTCGGACCACTCGAGCAGCGTGAGGTCGGTCTCGATGCCGGTGAACGACTCCGCCATCGGGAGCAGGAGCAGCGCCAGCAACACCGACACGATGGCGTTCAACGCCCCATAGCCCGCGGAGATGAAGATATCGTGACCCGGGAGATCGAGCGTCAAGCCGATCGCAATCGCTGTCGTTAGGTACGCCGCGGCAATGGCGAGAATCCACCGATAAGTCTGGTTGCGTCGATTCACGACGCGTACCGTAAATGCGGCGACCGCGCCACCGACGAGGTTGATGAACAGGGCGTTGGTACCGCGAAACACGCTCTGTCCGCCGACAAGCATTGTGATCACCATCACCGCGATCATGCTGATGCGCTGATCGAAGAGCGCACTGAGCACCACGGCCGCGATCGTAACGGGTATCAGTTCCGGATGTACCGGTCGCGCATGTCCGATGATCGCCCCGCCGACGAGCACGATCACGATTGCCGCCGCGAACATCAGCAGCGATCGCAGGTCGTCGTACACCGCGGGCCTGAAGATCAGGATCGTTAGGCCGAGTAGTGAGATGATGAGCGCATTGAACATGATCGCGCCGATCGTCCGGCGCGCGCCGCGCTCGGTGGCCCGGCGGTGATCGACCGCGTCGTGGAGTGCGCGCAGTTTGTCGTGCTCCTCGCGCCCGACCACCTCGTTTGCGCCGATGATCTTCTCGCCAACGCGTACTTCGTACTTCGACGTAGGCACCGAGCGACGCATGTCGTCGCGCCGGAGCTCCGTCGCGGCCGCATCGGGGACGATGGTCGGGTGGAAGAACGCGCCGAGCAGCCGGAAGTAGATCCCGTCTCCCACCACCGAACCCGGGTCGGGATGGATGAGACGAGCGCGGCTGATGAGCATCGAGAACGTCTGGACGCTATCCGACGAAATACGCTTTTCGTCTTTGCCATTTCGCACGATCACGTCGCCACGCACGTTGTCGAGCGCGCCGCGCGAGGCGATCCCCGACCCAAGCCAGCGATCGAACACACGCTCCGCGGCGCTGAGCATCGCCGCGCGGCGCCGATCCTGGGCCAGGTATGCCGCCTCGGTCGGCGTCAGCGTGATCCCCTGCGACGCAGCTGCCTGCTGAATCCCGAGCACCGCGTTGCGTGGATCTACCGCCACGGCCGCCGCGTTCACCGCTTGCGCGAAGGCGGCAACCTGGTGCCGCGTCGAGTCGACGGCCGCGGGCACGTAATCAAACACCGGCTCGACCGTCGCCGCGGCGGCGTCCCGCTCCTTCAGCAGGTCGGCGTCGGTTTTGGGAACACTAAACGCGAAGGGTGCGATGACATTGTCCGATGCCACCGAGCCGACCTCGTACACCGGGAAGTCGACGGCTGGCGACGCCGGAAAGAGCAGATACGTGAACACGGCGAGCGCCAGCGCCAAGCCGACGCGCACGCCGTGGTCGCGCAGCCGGTTGCGACGAGGCGGAGCCTTCGCCGCGCTCGCTTCGCCCAGCTCTCCGGAGTTCATCCGATGGCCTGCTCGGCCTCGTGTCGGTCGTACGCATGCACGATGTCGCGCACGAGTCGATGGCGGACGACGTCGCTTTCGTCGAAGTAGTGGAAGCCGATGCCGTCGATGCCAGGCAAGATTCGCTCGACGGACAAAATGCCTGACTCCTCGCGCTTCGGCAGGTCGACCTGCGTCTTGTCGCCGGTGATGACCATCTTTGAATTCACGCCCAGTCGCGTGAGCAGCATCTTCATCTGCATCGACGTGGCGTTCTGCGCCTCGTCGACGATCACGAACGCGTCGCCTAACGTACGGCCGCGCATGAACGCGAGTGGAGCGACCTCGATCGTTCGCGTCTCGAGGGCGCGCTGAATCCGCTCGAACGGCATCATCTCATCGAGTGCATCGTAAAGCGGGCGCAGATACGGGTCCACTTTCGCCTGCATGTCGCCAGGCAGAAAGCCGAGACTCTCCCCCGCTTCGACGGCGGGACGCGCGAGCACGATACGCCGAACGCGTTTCCGAGTCAGCGCGTCGACTGCCGCGGCGACGGCGAGGTAGGTCTTTCCCGTTCCTGCCGGCCCGATGCCAACGACGATGTCGTTCTCTTGGATCTTTCGCAGATACTCAGCCTGCCCAGGCGTCTTCGCCTGGATAACGCGGCGGATGCCCGGCAGTGCGATGCGCTGGCTGTCGACGCCGACGCCACCACCGCCGTTGGTGTACGGACTCTCGTCGCCATAATCGCCATTCTCGCGAGCGTCGCCGCCGGAGCGTCGCCGATCGACTTCGTCGCTGATGCGGAGCACGTCGTCTGACGAGAGCTCGACGCGCTGCCGCGCCGACTCGATCATCCGCCGAGCGATGTCCGCAGCGCGGTCCACAAACTCGATGGGACCGGTGATGCTGAGTGTTTCGCCGCGCAGAGCGACCTTCACCCCACCGATGCGCGACAGTTCGATGAGATTGCCGTCGTTGACTCCCGCGAGCGTGAGCAGGTCGGCGCCTTCGGTGTTGAGCTTTTGCGTAACGCTGCCATCGCTCACGGGCTCGACTCCTCCACGCGAATGTGAAGCTCATGCAAATCGTCCGATGGAACTGGCGAGGGTGCGCCCTCGAAAAGGGCGCGTGCCGCCGTCGTCTTCGGGAAGGCGATCACATCCCGCAGCGACGACGCGCCCGAGAGCTGCATGGCGATGCGATCAAAGCCAAAGGCAATGCCGCCGTGCGGTGGCGCTCCCGAGCGCAACCCCTCGAGCAAGAAGCCGAAGCGTGCGTTCGCCGTCGCTTCGTCGATGCCGAGCAGGGAAAAAACTCGCGATTGAAGGGTTGGATCGCTGATTCGAATACTACCTCCACCGAGCTCCGTTCCGTTGAGTACCACGTCGTACGCCTGCGCGCGCACCTGTTCCGGCGCGCTTTCCAGCTTGTCGATGTCGGCGGCATGCGGCGCCGTGAAAGGATGATGCACCGCCTGCAGACGACCGCTGGCTGGATCTTTCTCGAAGAGAGGAAAATCCGTCACCCACAGAAAAACTCTCGTGTCTTCCTTCACGAGCGAGAGCCGGCGCGCTACGTCCTGCCGAACGCGATCGAGCGCCGGGCTCGAGATGTGATTCGGCCCAGCGACGAGCAACGCCAGATCGCCCTCGACGAGGGCGAGTTTGTTCGCTGCACCGTCATGCAGGAACTTCGCCGCGGGTCCCTCGAGTTGACCATTAGTCCGCTTCAACCTGACGAGACCGCCTGCGCCAGCGCTCTTCGCTCCAGCTTCAATCTCGTCCAGTTGCTTTCTGGACAGGAGGCTTCCGCCCGGAATCCGGATTCCACGCACGCGCCCGCCCTGCGCGATGGCGGATCGCGCGATCGAGAACTCCGAATCGCCGAAAGCGTCGCTCGCGTCGAAGATCTCGAGCTCAAACCGGAGATCGGGTCTATCCGAGCCGAAACGCTCCATCGCGTCTGCGTAGGTCATCCGCTGAAAGGATGGCGGGATGCCGACACCCACTTCGTTCCATAACGCGCCGATGAGACCTTCAGTGAGCAGGAGGACATCGTCCTGCCGGATGAACGAAGCCTCGATGTCGATCTGAGTAAACTCGGGTTGGCGGTCAACGCGAAGATCCTCGTCGCGAAAGCACCGCGCGATCTGGAAATAGCGATCAAAACCAGCGACCATGAGTAATTGCTTATACAGCTGCGGCGACTGCGGCAGCGCATAGAACTCACCCGCGTGCACGCGGCTCGGCACGAGGTAGTCGCGAGCGCCTTCCGGCGTCGGCTTCGTGAGAATCGGTGTCTCGACCTCGAGAAAGCCTCGCTCACTCAGGAAGCGCCGCGTCGCCTGCATGAGCCGATGGCGGAGAATGATGTTCTCCTGCAATTCCGGTCGTCGCAGATCGAGATAACGATGACGGAGACGCAGCTCCTCGGCGGGCAGCGGCTCGCCGCGCACACGCGCAACCGGAATTGCGGGCGGGGCCGCAGGTCCGACAACCGTTAGGCCCTTCGCGCGAACCTCGACGTCGCCGGTTGGCAGGTCCGCATTCCGCATCTCCGTCGGGCGCGCGACGACCTCGCCCTCGATGAGGACGACGCATTCCGGTCCAACGGTCGCAGCCAACTTCACAGTATCCAGGGGCGTGAAGCGAGGGTCAAAAGAGATTTGAACGAGGCCTGTTCGGTCCCTTAAATCGACGAATACCAGCTCTCCAAGGTCGCGCTTGCGGTGAACCCAGCCGCCGAGTCGCACTTCGGCACCGGCGTCCGCGGCGCGGAGAGCGCCGCAGGTGTGGCTGCGAATTGTGGTTGCAAGGTTAGGCGATGACGGCATCAGAGGGGATCGGTCCTGGTCCTATTTGCCGCGTCCGGCAGTGGATCGGATTTGACCGGCCCGCGAGGGCTCAACGCCAAACACGAAGATGAGGCTCGCGGTCGGGCTGCGGCCATGCGGCCGCGGGTCTGGCGGGGATTTCGCGCGTTGGGCGCGCCAGCGGGTCGGATGCGGTGAGCGCCCACGTTACGTAGTTCCGGGCGCAATCAGAATGAGCCCGAAGGGTATAGCGGCGCATCCGCCAAGCGAGCGCATGCTGCTTCGCTGAAGGGGTCATTCGAGATTTGAAGTCTAATTGTGGAGCGAAGTTCATGGTAGAGCGTCGCTTGACCACCGTACCCTCGTCGCCTAGCGTGCACGCGTCGCGCCGAGCACCCAAGACAGTATGTTTTCAGATGAACGCGTGATCCCAGTCGCCTGATGACGACCACCAATTTCCCGGCAGCCGAACGCGAAAATCTGCTCGACCTCGTCCCGACCGAGGCTGAGAAGCGGCTGCTCGCTTTTTGTTCCGAGCGTGGCTTGCCCCCGTATCGGGCGAAGCAGGTGGTCCGCCGACTGTGGCTGAACCCGGCGGGCGATTTCGACGGGATGACCGAGCTCCCCAAGGTTGCGCGAGAACAGCTGGCGGCCGCGTTCGACCTGCCGCGGCTGAAGATCGCTGCGCGGCAGCGCTCCACGGACGGCACCGAGAAGTTCCTGTTCCTGCTTCGTGACGGCCAGGCGATCGAGTCGGTCGCCATCCCCGAGAACGATCGACTAACGCTGTGTATCTCGTCGCAGGCTGGGTGCGCACTGCAGTGCGCCTTCTGCGCAACGGGAGCGATGGGGTTTCAGCGCAACCTGGACGTTTCCGAAATTGCCGGACAGGTGCGCGAGATGCGCCTGCTCGATCCTCCGCTCGCGGTCACGAACGTCGTATTCATGGGCATGGGTGAGCCGCTCATGAACTGGCGCGCCGTCGATCCAGCGCTGACGATCCTGAACGACCCGTTAGGCCTGGGTCTCGGGGCCCGGCACATAACCGTGTCCACGGTCGGCGTGCTCCCAGGCATCGTCGCGTTAGGCGAGCGTCCCGAGCAATTCCGCCTTGCGATCTCGATTCACGCGCCCAGCGATGCGTTGCGACGCGAGTTGATGCCGGTGAACGTCAAGTACCCGCTGAAGGACGTGATCCAAGCGGCGAAGCGATTCGACCGGCGCGTAACCTTCGAGTATGTGATGCTCGGCGGTGTCAACGACGCCGTCGAGCATGCCATCGGCCTCGCCGAGCTGGCCAAGGAGTGCCGGGCGTTCGTCAATCTCATTCCGCTGCACCCCGGTGGGGGTGGTGGTTTCGTCCCGACGCCCGCGCAACGAATCGCGGAATTCGCCCGGGAGCTGCGACGCCGCGGCGTCGAGGTCGCGGTACGAAAAAGCCGCGGCGTGGATATCGCCGCGGCGTGCGGGCAATTACGGGTAGAACGGTTGGGCCGGCGGCCGCCACGAAGCCCCGACGAGCACGGTGACGTCCAGGTAGCGTGACGAGTCGGGCCGCGATTCGACGCGCACCGTACCTAACGACGTCGCGACGTTGCGTGCCCAGTCCGGGTGCTGCGAGCGATCGAGCACCAGCGTTGTATCCTGCGTGGCCGACGTCGTGCCCACTTCCACGACATCGAATCCTTGATCGCGCAGATACAACATCGCGCGCCGCCCCAAGCCGCGTGTCCGTGTCGCGTTGAGTACCTGAACCCTCACGCGAGGCGTACCAGGTCCCGAGCGAGTAACCGAGCGCGACAAGCTCTTTCGCGCGGGCAGCGCTGCGGCCGTCGCGGCCACGGCAACGAACCCGATTACAGCGACAAAGGTGGTCCTGCGAGTCATCGAATCGAATTCCAGAGCTGAACAGTCTCGGGAAAGAGCGTGTGCCCCTCGTTGAGGGCGTACACCAGACGCATTCGCACCACCTGACGAAACACACGGTCAAAATCGTGGGGGACCTGGGCGGCAAGGAAGGCCCGGTCCTCGCGCGAGAACCTCCTACCAGGTTCGAGAAAATCGCCCATGTAGAGAGCCCGGCCGGTGCGATCCCACGCTGGCGAGCCAACCGTGTGATATCGAATGGCGTTGAGGACGTTGAGCCGCCGCTCACCCTCGAGAGCGAGCATTTCCGCTGCGGCCGGCCCGTGCAGCATCTCGGATTCGTAGGGAGCGTCGCCAGCCATTCGCCTCAATTCCTCCCGTGGGGCGTCTCGGAGCGCGTCGTGCCATTTGGCCGCGTCGAGCCAGTCCCGACGCTCGTTGGCCGAGATACACATGGCCTCCGCCCAGCGCTCGAGGAGCGTTGCGACACGCTGGATGTGAGCGCGACGCTTGTCGCTCACCTGCGCCCAGGAAGGAAGTTCGACGGCCGACACGAAAGCCAATGTAGGCGATCAGCCGCGGCCAAGCAGGGCACGCAATTCCGCGAGCTCGCGGCGCCAGAAATCCCGCGAGCCCTCGGCTGGATGTGGCACGATGAGATCGGTCTCGTTCGCCGTTTGCTGGTCGAAGCGAACGATGTCCAGATCGAGCGTACGCGGGCCCCAGTGCACCTCGCGCGTCCGCCCCGCTGCATGCTCGATACGTTGCAGCTCGAGAAGCAGCTCCCTCGGCGAGAGGTCAGTTTCCAGCGCGACCATCTGATTGAGATAGGGTCCCTGCGCCACAGGGCCGAGCGGCGCCGTTTCCTCGACCGCGGAGCTGGCGATGACGCGGGTTCCTGGAATGGCGGCGAGTGCGCGGCGTGCGCTGGCGAGCCGTTCGTCGCGGTCGCCGAGGTTCGAGCCGAGCGCGACGTATGCGATATCGCGCGACACTATTTTGCTTCTCTCCCAGTGTCCCGGTAACGCCTAACGACGACCTCGGCGTAGGCGAGCGGTCCGGGAAGCGCGACATGCGGCTTTCGAATGGCGACTCGTGCCTGACAAATTCGTGAATCTTCGAACGACGCACGAATGATCCGGTCAGCCGCGGTCTCGAGATAATCGATCGGCCCAGCGGTGATGATGCGCTCGACCATCTCGTAGAGCCGTCGATAATCGAGAATCCCGCCGCTCGCGGCGCTCCGGACGGTGAGGTCTATCTCAACTGGCTGCCGGATGGTGTGTTCGTGCTCGAGGATCCCGATGAGCGCATGAAAGCGCATCGCGCGCAGCGTGATTTCCCGCTCCTCACTGGCGGGCGTGTCACGCGCGGACGCCGCCGCGCGGCGGCGCGCCGGGTCGGTGCGCCGCGGCGTGCTCTCCCCGCTCATGCGACGCTTGTGATGCGGTGCGTCAGATCGCTGAGATAGACAGCGACGCTGCGCAACTCGTGCGCCGCGCCTTCCAGCTCGCGCAGCGCCGCCGCCTGATCTTTCGCCGACGATGTCACGTCCTCGGCGCCCGCGCGATTGCGGCGCGAGATTTCGGCGACGCGCATGACGCGGTCGCGAAGCCGCGAAAACTCGAGCTCCTGGTCGCGCGAGGTCACGGCGATCCGCTGGGCACCCTGCGCGGCCGCCGCTGTTGCCTCGACGATCTGGTCGAGCGCTTGTCGCGCTTCCTCGGAGAGCGTTTCGACGTCGCTGACGATCGACTGTCCTCGCTGCATCTGCGACGCGACGCGGCGCATCTGCTCCTCGAAACCGAGGACGATGTCACCCGCTTCGTCGGAGGCGCGCGCGCTCTGCTCTGCAAGCTTGCGAACCTCGTCCGCGACGACGGCGAATCCCTGCCCGTGCTCGCCCGCGCGGGCGGCTTCGATTGCGGCGTTGAGGGCGAGGAGGTTCGTTTGATCCGCGAGCTCACGGATGACCGTGATGAACTCGGTGATCCGTTTCGTCGTCCGCACGAGCTGGTCGATCTGCGAAGTACTCTCGGCGACGAACCCTTTCGCGCTCACGAGACGCTCGATGGCCGTGCCAATCGTCAGGCGATGCTCGGACGCAATCTCGGTTGCCTTCTGGCTCGCGTTCGCCGCTGTGCTGCCATGCTGGACGACCTGCGCCGTCGCCTCGTGTAATGAGTGCGTGGCCTCCAGACTGCGTCCCAGCTGATCGCTCTCCTCAGTGATGCCGCGCGAGATGTCGCCAATGGTCTTCGCGACCGATTCGCCGCCACCGCGCAGCGCCTGTGCCGATTCATTGAGCGTCTCGAGCTGGGAGCTCACGCGCCGCATCGCCTCGAGCAGCGGCGTTTTCAGCTCGTCGATGTGCAACGTCGTCGCGAGCTGGTTCGCGAATCGCCGGATCATCGCCACATCTTTGACGGTGTACGCCGCGCGTTTGTGATGCTCGAGCTCGAGCAGCCCGACGTTGCGATCGCCGAACCGCATCGGTAGTACGACAATGCTCATCACCTCACGGGGACGCGATTCGAGCCGTTGGTCCTGAGTCGCGTCGGTTACGATCACCGCTTGCCCCGTCTCGAGCGCCAGCCGGCGAAGACGCGTGCCGAGCACGGGCTGCGGCTGCGTCGTCCCAAGAAAGCCGAGCCCCGAGCTCCACGCGAGCTGCGGGCCACCGGCGTTCAGGCGAAACACACGGAACTCGCGCCAATCAACGAGGCGATGGGCGAGCGCCTCGATGCGCAAGAAGGCATCGGCCAGGCTCATGTCGGACGATACGACCTGTTCCATCGCCAGGATCTTATTGAGCTCTTCCGCCGAAACCGCTTCCTCGAAGATGCGCTTTACGAGCACACCGACGACGACGAGCGTCGCGCCGACGAACACCCAACCGACAGGTCCGATCGAGCTGATCGTCGCCAAGACCACGGCGACTGCGATCAGCCCCGCGCCGAAGCCGATGACTTCGTAGCGGAGAATGAGCGACTTCTCTTCCTCCAGCAGTTTATCGCGCCAGAGAAGGCTGAAGTAGAGCAGCGCGCGGCTGAGGATGAAGTACGAGAGCGCGAACAGCGTCAACGCCGGCAGCCCGTCCGTTGTCATTCCCGCACTGCGCACTGCGCCGGTCACGATCGATGCCCAAGCGAAGAATCCGTAGGCGCTGATAAGTGCAAGCACCTCGCGTCCGGCGTTGATCCAGCTTGGTTCGGTGCTCTTTCGCAGGATGAGCAGATCCGTAACGAGCACTCCAGCGTACATCCCCAGGGCCGTGCTGGCCGCGCCGTTGATGATGGCACCGGCGATCGCGGGGAACGCCAGGAAATTCAGCGCGCCGTACTTCGTCAACGGAACCTGATAGGTGCGCAGCAGGATCGTCGCCGAGAAGACGAGAATCGTTCCGATCCAGGCGTCCGTCCACCGGTGATCATACATCATCGCGGCGGCCAGGAGCGCCATCCCGATGACGCCTAACCCGCGCGAGAAGCTCGAGAGAAAGAGTTTCATGGCGACACCGCGTCAATGGCCGCGCGCAACGACGACGCCAGGCTCACCGCACTCGAGATACTCTCGTCGGCGGCACGCACGATCGCGCTCCCAACGACGACACCGTCGGCGAGCGTCGCCACCGCGCGCGCCTGCTCCGGCCGAGACACGCCGAACCCGACACAAATCGGCAGCTCAATCGCTTGGCGCACGCGCCTAACGGTTTCCGGCAGCTCGGTCGGCAACTGATCCCGAACACCGGTTACACCGAGGCGGCTGATCAGATATACGAAACCGCTGCCGTGCTGTGCGATCTCGATCATCCGTTGCGGCGGCGTCGTCGGTGCGACGAGCCGAATGAACGCCAGCGGGCCCTCGCCGAGCCACTGCTCGCGCTCGGGATCGGCGCCGACTGGCAGATCGACGACGAGCACACCGTGCAGGCCCGCTCCCGCAGCGCGGGTCAACGCGTCGCGACCCGCCGCAAGCAGTGGGTTCAAATAGGTGAACAGGATCACGGGGATGCCGAGCCGTGCGCGCGAGACGATCTCGAGCACGCCGTCGAAGTGCATGCCGTTCGCGAGCGCCTTCTGCGAGCTGGCCTGAATGATCGGCCCATCAGCCATTGGATCGGAGAACGGAACTCCGATCTCGATGACGTCCGCGCCGGCACCTTCGAGGCCTCTGAGCAGCTCCATCGTCGCCGCCGGCGATGGGTGCCCCGCCGTGATATACGGTACGAGCGCGCGTCGGCCGGACGCGCGCAGCTGCGCGAAGCGCTCAGCGACGCGCTCAGATGAAGTAGTCGCCGACACGAATGCCGTACCGATCGGGTTGGTCCGTCTTGATGATGGTTCGTTTGAACGCGCCGTCCTGCCCGCGATCGGCGAGATCGACGAGATAGCCCGGGAACAAGATATTCCCCCTCGCGTCGCTGACGATTCGCACGATCGGTCGCGACAGCATCTCCGCGATGGGGTTCCCCGCATGCACCAACCCCAGCTCGAACGTATCGAGCACCACCGTGGTGCCGACTGGGAAGATACCCGTGAGATTCACGAAGGCTTTCACGAGCACCGGGTCCATGCCGCGCCGCGGATTGTCGCGCATTTCCTTCATGACGTCGGCCGGATTGAGCGGCGTCGTCTGATACGAGCGTCGCGACGTCGCCGCGTCGAATCCGTCGGCCACCGCCACGATCTTGCTGAACACGCTCATCTGTCGCGGCCGCACCGCTCGCGGATAGCCGGTGAGGTCGATCTTCATGTGATGCTCGTGAGCGACAACCATCGCGCGATAGTGCAGATCCTGTGTTCCGCGCAGTTGAAAGAGAGAAAGGACACCCATCCACGGATGCGCCGCGATCATCTTCCATTCTTCGTCCGTGAGGCCATCGGCCTTGTTGAGCACGTCGGATGGCACGCGCGACTTGCCGATATCGTGGAAGAGCGCGGCCATGCCGAGATCATAAAGCTGTAATTTCGTTAGGCCGAGTCGCTTGCCGATGGCGACGGAGAAGATGCAGACGTTGACGCTGTGCGTGAACGTGTATTCGTCGTAATCGCGAATCGCGGTGAGGCCGACGAGCGACGTCTCCTCGTTGAGGATCTGATCGACGATGCCCTGCACAACGCGTTTGATCTTCTTGATGTTCGGACTCTTCCCGAACCGCACTGCCGTCATGAGATCTTTCGTCACTGCGACCGACTGCGCGTACGTCCGCTTGGCGCGCTCCTTCGACTTCTCCTTATCGTCGTTGTCCGACTCGGCAGGTCGCGCGAGCGTGAATGTCCGCACACCGGCGTCCTCGAGCTTCGCGAGGAGCACATCGAAGCGCTGCTCGGGCTCTTCGTTGCCGGGAGCGGATTGCAGTAGCGAAAGGAACACCAGCCAGTCGCGCGCCGTCACCGACGGATCGATATGCTGCGCGCCGAGTCCTGCTCGCCGGTAGAGGGACAGGAGGTGACTGAAGCTGGCGTAGTTGTCGAGGTCGAGCCGAAGCCGCGTCGCGTTGACGAAGATGAATTCGCCCGACGTTCTGATCTCGAGCTCCGACTCAGCGGCGATCATCTCGCGGCTCAGCGTCGTTAGCTCGTCGAGTGCGCGCTGCACGGCCGCGTTCTCCACCGGATAGAGCTTGATCGCGCGCAACGCCGCGTGATACGCGTAGACGAGGCTCCGGCCGGCGCGTCGAGTGTACGAATCCCCCGAGTTGGGATCGGGGCTCGAGCCGCCAGCGGCCGCCGTCAGGGGAGACGCGGGCGCCGCGGCGAAGGACCGCGACGCGGTCACGTGATCGCTCCGCGGAGCGCGCGGTTCACTGCATTCCGAACGACGACGTCCTTCTCCGATGACGCCTTGCGAAGTACTTCCGTCGCTTTCGGTCCGGCGATTCGTCCGAGCGCGATCGCGGCGCACGCGCGCAGTTCCGAATCCTCGCGCCGCCCGAGAAAGCCTTTGCCGTTCAGCACCGAGTCCAGGTACTGCACGCCGCCATCACCAGCGAGCGTCCCGAACGCCTCGAAGAACGCCATTTTCTCCGTGAGATCGGCCTCTCGCACCGCTTTGCCTTTCACGGCCGCATCGATACGCGGCAGCACGAGCCTGTAGGTGCGCGCTGTGAACGCGCGCACGGTCGAGATTCGAACCTCGCGGTCCGAATCCTCAACGCCGCGCTCGAGCGCCTGAAGCGCACTGGGCGAACCGATCTCGGTCAACGCTTGCACCGCCGTTTGTCGGAGCTCGACATCAGGCCCGCTGAGGACCTTCGATAATGACTGCACTGCCGCAGGCGTCTTCAATGCGCCGGCGCGCCGAATCGCCTCCAGAGCAACCTCGCGCTCGGGAGCCACGATCAGACGCACCAACTCGGTCGTGTTCAGCGAAGCTAGACGCTCCGCCGCCGCCTCGAGCAACGGTCGCACCTTCGGGTTGTGCATTCGACGGAGCCAGCTGAACACCGTTCCCAGCGCGATGGGCCGGAGCTGATCGAACATCTCCATCAGCTCCGACTGCGGGGGCAGCTCGGCCGTGTCGTCGAGCGACTGTAGCAGCTGCGCCAACGACTCGGGCGCGCTGAGCCGGATGGGCAGCTCGTTCAGTGCGTGCTTATGCTCCGGCGACAGATCCGACGCGCGCTGCATCGTTGCCTGCACCTCACGCAACAGGTGAGCGACGCCGCGGAAGTGTCCCGTTGCGAGCAGGTTGACGAGCGTCGAATCGAGAATCTCGAGAATCTCCTTGCGGACCTCGGCGTTGCTCTGCTGCTCGAAGATGTCGAGCAACGTCGATGTGACGCGCGAGCGCAAATCCCCCTCGTACTCACGAGAGATCTCGCTGTGGAGATACTCGATCTCGTTTTCGTCGAGGAAGTACAGGGTCGTGTCGAAGTCGGACATGTTCACGATGCCGGCCGCTTGCTCCGTGACCGACGTGTGCGCCGCCTGGGCGACCTGGTCGGGTGCCACGTCCGTCTTCGGCGTGTTGTCACTGATCGGCGCTGCCGCATCCATCGCCAGATCCTGGTAGCGATATCGCGCGTACGCGAAATCGGCTTCCCAGAGCATCGTTAGGAGATCGTCCTCATCGGGCGATGCCTTACGAGCTCGCTGCAAAATGCCGAGCAATGCGACGACTTCCTTGTCCTCGAATCCCTTGAGCAATTCCAGCTCGCGAACGCCATCCTTGAAGAACAGCCACGACAGGCTGTCGCCTCCCTTGCTCGGCTCGGACAGTACGACGTGGTCGTACCAGAATATCTCGGTCTCGGTGAGGGTGAGCGTGAGCTCGTCGATCTGCGCCCAGATCGTCGTAAAGCCGGCGCGAAGCGCATCGAGCGCCTGCTTGTAAATCGGGTTATTCGGGAGGTATAGCTGATGAGCGCGCCCCGCCTTGACGACGAGTCGGAGCAACTCTTCGACGGGAGCTGGTGGAAACGGAGCTTCCTCCGTTGCCCCTGCGGTGGGCGCGGAGGTGGCTGTCACGGCGCAAGAATACCCATTTCGCTGACCTGTGCGACGTCCTTGTCTCCACGGCCGCTGATGCATACGAGTACGGAATCGTCGGCTCGCCATCGCCCGCGTTGTGACGCGAGCCAGCTCACCGCGTGCGCGCTCTCGAGCGCGGGTATGATTCCTTCGAGACGGCTCAGCAGCTTGAATCCTTCCAATGCTTCTCGATCCGTTACCGCCACGTAGGTAGCGCGGCCGATGTCCTTCAGATATGCGTGCTCCGGCCCGACACCGGGGTAATCCAGCCCTGCGGAGATCGAGTGCGCCGGATGCACCTGTCCCGCAGCGTCTTGCAGCAAATAACTCAGCGTGCCGTGCAGAACTCCCGGCTTGCCTTTCGAGAGCGACGCGGCATGGTGCTCCGTGTCGAGTCCCTCCCCGGCGGCCTCTACTCCGACGAGTTGAACGCCCGGATCGTCAATAAAAGCGTGGAACACTCCCATGGCGTTCGAACCACCGCCGACGCATGCAATCACCGTCGTCGGGAGCGCTCCGGCCTGAGCCAGTATCTGCTGTCGTGCCTCGCGACCGATCACCGATTGGAAATCGCGCACCATGCGCGGGTACGGCGCGGGTCCGACGACCGAGCCGATGACGTAGTGCGAGTCGACGACGGTTGCGACCCAGTCACGAATCGCTTCGCTCGTCGCGTCCTTCAGCGTGCGCGTTCCGCTGGTGACCGGCACAACCGTCGCGCCCAGGAGCCGCATGCGCCAGACATTCAGCGCCTGGCGACGCATGTCCTCTTCGCCCATGTAGACGACGCAGTCGAGCCCGAAGCGCGCGCAGACCGTCGCCGTCGCGACGCCATGCTGGCCGGCGCCTGTCTCCGCGATGATGCGACGCTTTCCCATACGCCGCGCGAGCAGCACCTGTCCCACGGTGTTGTTGATCTTGTGGGCGCCGGTGTGGTTGAGATCCTCACGCTTGAGCCACACGCGAGCGCCGACCTGCCCCGACAGCCGCGGCGCGTCGCTCAACGGCGAAGGGCGACCGACATACGTGGTCAGCATGTGTTCGACCTCCGCCTCGAAGGCAGGGTCGGCACGCGCTTCCTCGTACTGCCGCTCGAGCTCATCGAGCGCCGGGATTAGCGTTTCTGGAACGTACCGGCCGCCGAACACGCCAAAGCGGTCGGTGGTCTCGGGCGAAGTCGCTAGCTCATTTGCTGGCATCTACGGCGTCCCTGAATGCGCGCATGCGCGCGTGGTCCTTGATCCCGGGTGCCGTCTCCACACCTGAGGAGACGTCCACAATCTCGGGTCGCAACAGGCGAATTGCTTCCATCACGTTCTCGGGGCGAAGTCCGCCCGCGAGCGCGAGCTTGGCATTGCCGAGAGTACGAAGTCGGCTCAACTGCTCCGGCAAATCACTCCACGGGAGCGTGACGCCGGTCCCTCCGAGTTTTCCAGGCACCTTCGCATCGAGCAGCACGGCGTCCGCCGTGTCGAACAGCTCCGCGGCGCGCGCGGGCACTCGTCCGTCTGCAATTCGCAGAACGGCCCACACCGCGCCTCTGAAGCGCCGCCGTAGGGTTTCGACGTCGTGCGCGTCGCAGTCGCCGTGAAGCTGGACCACGTGCAAACCGAGCTGCCGAGCGCTATCACCGATAATCTCCCCATGCTCGCTCGAGAACACTCCCACGCGGCGCACCGAGCGCGGAAGCTCGCCCAACACCACCGCAGCTCGATCGATCGTCACTTGCCGTGGCCCCCCGGCGAATATTACGCCGACAAACGCCGCGCCCAGCCGCGCCGCCTCGCGCGCGTCCTCGGCCCGCGTCATACCACAAAACTTGATCTCAGTGGCCACGTGCAATCCGCGGCACTCCCGTTAGGCATCGCACCGCCTCCGCCGGGTCCGGGGCGGCGGACACGCTCGAGCCGACAAGGACGGCGTCGGCTCCAACACGGGCAAAGCGTTCGACATCCAGCCGCAGTGATACCCCGCTCTCGGCGATGGCGATGACGTTTGCCGGAACGCGCCCGATCAGCCGCTCGCTCGTAGCGGGATCGATGACCAGCGTTTCAAGATTCCGGTTGTTAATTCCGACAATCCTGGCACCACACTCCAGCGCGAGGTCCAACTCTCGCTCGTCGCGGACTTCCACGAGAACCTCGAGCGCGAGCTCGCGAGCGGAGGTCATCATCTCGGGAAGGCCGAGCGGCCCCAGCGCACGTACGATTAGCAGCGCCGCCGACGCGCCAATCGCCTTCGCTTCGAGCAGTTGAATTGGCGCGACATGAAAATCCTTCTTGAGGAGCGGCGCCGCCACACTGCGTCGTGCCTGAATCAGATCGTCCGTGGATCCGGCGAAGTGCTCGGGCTCTGTCAGCACCGAGATCGCGCTGGCACCCGCGTTCGCGTACGCACGCGCTTGCGTCGCAGCGTCCATTCCCCGCTGTATCCACCCCTTGGATGGCGACCGCCGCTTCACCTCGGCAACGACGGCGACGCTGCCGGCGCGAAGTGCTGCGCCGAATGCGAGGACACCACTGACGGACGTCGCTTCTCTCCCGAGAGCAGCGGCGCGAGGTTCCAGCGCTCGAGCACGCGCACGAGCCTCGTCGACGATGCGCCCGAGCGTTCCGGAGGGAGGGGTCCAGGCAGACGATGCTTGCACTTCGGTCCTTCTTCGGATATCGTAAGGTAAGATTCGGTGCTTGTTCGGGATCCGTGAGACTCCGAGCGCAAACTCAGCCCGCAACTCAGACAGGGTCGTCAGCCATGCCGCTCACGAAGCGCCAGCGCGAAATACTAAACTACCTCGCGAACTACACCGAGCAAAACGGCTACGCGCCTAGCTTCGAGGAGATCGCGGAGCAATTTCGCTACTCTTCGCTCGCCACGGTGCACGAGCATCTCTCGAATCTCGAGCGAAAGGGATATATCAAGCGCTCGTACAACGAGAGCCGCGCAATCGAGATTCTTCCCACCGAGGCAACGCCCCGCGCAATCGAGCTACCGGTGTTCGGAAGTGTCGCGGCTGGCGTGCCGATCGAGTCGATCGAGCATGGCGAAACGATGGTCGTGCCCGATTCATTTGTGCGACGCGGCGGCAATCACTACGTGCTGCGAGTTCGCGGGAATTCCATGATCGACGAGCAGATTCGCGACGGCGACTTCGTCGTGATCAATGAGCGCCGCAGCGCGGACAACGGCGAGATGGTGATTGCGCTCATGAACGGCTCATCCGCGACGGTCAAGAAGTTCTACCGCGAGCGAGACGGACGTATTCGGCTGCAGCCGGCGAACGAAACGATGCCGGCGATCTATGTCAACGAGAATGACGTCATGATCCAGGGGATCGTCGTTGGCGTCATGCGGCGTTACTGACCGACGCGACGTCCAGCTCGCGACGGTCTCTCGTTAGGCCGATGCGCTGAACGCCCCTCGCAAGCGTTCCAGGGCTCGCAGGCCGGTGCCGTCTCGAACCGCGTGCTGCGCAATCGCAACGGCGTCATCGAAAGTCGCCACCGAGCCGGACACGTAAATCGCCGCCGCAGCGTTGAGCACGACAGCCGCCGTCGCGCCGCTACTCCCCGCTCCGCCTAGTACCGCCAGCACCGTCTCGGCGTTTTCCTTGGGCGAACCACCCGCGAGATGCTCCTGCCGGGAATCGCTGAAGCCGTAGCGCTCGGGTTCGATCGTCCATTCGCGCATCACGCCGCTCCGGATCTCGATCACACGCGTCGCTCCGATTGGCGACACCTCGTCCAATCCGGGGGCACCGTGCACGACCAGAGCGTGCATCGTCCCGAGCTCGCGCAGCGCGCCGGCAATGAGCGGAAGGCGCTGCTCGTCCGCGACACCGACTACCTGACGGCCCGCGAAGGCCGGGTTCGCGAGGGGGCCGACGATGTTCATCACCGTGGGAATCGCCAGTTCGCGCCTAACGGGGCCGACGTGTCGCATGGCCGGATGCATCAAGGGCGCGAACATGAAGACGATTCCAGCGTCGTGCAGCGTTCGCTCCATCACCGGAAGCGGAACCTCGATCGATACGCCGAGCGCCTCGAGCACGTCGGCGCTGCCACAGAGCGAGGTGAAGGAGCGGTTACCATGCTTCGCGATGCGCACCCCGGACCCCGCGGCGAGCAACGCCGCGGCAGTGGAGATATTGAACGTGACAATGGTTCCACCGCCGGTGCCGCATGTATCCACCAACTCCTCGGGTCGATCGGCGTGCAGCACGACCATCACGTTGCGCATGGCACGCGCGACGGCGGCAACCTCTTCGGGTCGTTCGCCCCGGACGCGCAATCCGATCAGGAGCGCGCCGATCTGCGCGGGTGTCGCCTCCCCCGCCATGACGCGATCGAACGCCCGCGTCAGCTCGTCACCGGGGATGGGTTCGCCGTGCGCGAGCCGCTTGATCGCGGTGGTGAGGGCCGTGCCGTCAGCCGACACTGAGCATCTCGCCGAGGCGCTCCGGCAGGCGCGCTCGTGAGGCCACCAGGGCGATCACCAGACCGAGGAGCCGAACGCGCTCGACATCCTCTTCACCGAAGATCCCGTACATCGCTCGATTCGTGAGATTCACGACGCCAACCAGGGTGTCGTGATACACGAGCGGGAAGCTGATAAAAGAGCCGGTGGTGAAATACTGATCCCTGAGCAACGGGTGCTGCTTCGCTTCGCTCACGTCCCTAACGAGGAGGGGCTCGCGCGAGGCGGCGACCCGGCCCGCGACGCCGTCGCCGATGCGGATGCGGGCGCCCTCCGTCACGCCAGGTGCGATGCCTCGCGCTGCCGCGAGGTACATCCACCCCGGTTCGCGTGCCCGCAACATCAACGAGCAGCGCTGCGATTGCATGTCGTCGCCGACCAGGGAAAGCAATCCGTCGACAAGCTGTCGCGGATCGTCGGTGCTCGCGTCGAGGTTGAGTACGCGATCCATCAGATACAGCGTGCGCGTCTTCTGACGCAGCAATTCGTTGCGGCGCGCAAGCTCGATGTGCGCCTTCTCGAGCTGTTCCACTGCCGAGACCACCGTCGCCTCGACTGCCTCCGCGCGCCGTGTTGCCTGACGAGTCGATTCCTGTGATCGTGCGAGGTCCCGCTCGAGCGCGACGACTCGCTCCGACGCGGCCGCGCTGTTACCGCTCGAGCTGTGTGCCTCCGCGAGTCCCGCCTGGAGTTCGGCCAATCGCCGATCGTATTCGCCGTGTACCCGCTGTGTCACTCCCTCGAGCGTTTCCACCGCCTCCCGGCGCGCATCGTGCTCGAGAAATCGTACCAGCGCGATGTCGAAGAGCGCCGCCGATGGTCCAAATCGCTCCGATGTGCGCGTCCCGAAAATTTTTCGGGTCTCGTACAGCACGAGAATCGCGCTGAGCTGCCCTTCGAAACGAATTCCGCGGGCCGAGAGCCAGCCCACTTCGTCGAGCTCGCGCAGACCGAACAACCGCGCGAATTCTTCGACGCTGTCGGTGAAGTCGATGAATTGACCGCCAGCTGTTACGCCGACGCGCTCGCGATTCGGAATGTGATCGATCGTCGTCTCGAGCGCCGCTACGTCAACCGTGCCATCGCGGGGGACAAGACGCTCGCGCAACATGCTTCGCCGATGATCGTATCGGATCAGCGCGATCTGCGCCGACCGGTCGATTTCGACAAGCGACTCTCCGAGCGCACCGAGCGCTTCCTGGATATCGGCGGCGACGGTGAGCGCATGGGCGAGGGACGCGAGCGTGCGCGGCGGCATCGAATGGCGATCTGGTGCGGCTGGAGAATTGAAGGGAGATGCTGTTTGACGAGCGGAGGGGGAGCGCGCGCAACGTCTGGCAGTTTCAAATAAACTGCTTCGGCGAGCGGAGCGGGAGCGCAGAGCGTATGTCTGGCTCCAAATTGGTGCGACGCGATCGAGCACAGCGGGCGAGCGGTTCGTAGGTCAAACAGAGTCAATCAGTTCCGCACGCTCGCCACACATTCGGGTTGCTTGACACACCCCCTCGTACTAGTAGTTTTCGTGCAATGGCCGAGCGTACCGTGCAGCTCGTTTTGCACTACGACGGTGCACGATTCAGCGGATGGCAGCGGCAGCCCGACCAGCGCACCGTTCAGGGGGTCGTGGAGCAGGCACTCGAGCGTTTGTGTGCAGGGCCTATTCCGGCACTCGGCTCAGGAAGAACTGACGCCGGTGTGCACGCGAGAGGTCAAGCGGTCGGTGTTCGCCTCCCCGAGCGGTGGGATGCGGTCCGAGTCCGACGTGCGCTGAACGCGATCCTGCCGCAAGACGTGTGGGTCGTCGCATCGTACGAGATGCGCCCCGAATTCCATGCCCGCTATAGCGCCATCTCGCGGCGCTATAGTTATTACGTCGGCACCGACGACGAAGCGCGGTCACCGTTCCGGCGTCCGCGTGAGTTTCCGGTCGCTCAGCCGTTGGATCGCGCGAAGCTCGACCACTGCGCCTCGAAGTTGGAAGGCGAGCATTGCTTTCGTGCCTTCGCCGTTCAGGGAACGGCGCCGGCCCACGACGACCATCGCTGCCTCGTGCAATCGGCTCGTTGGTGCGACCGGCCCGGCGGTCTGTACTTCGAGATCGAAGCAAATCGATTTCTTCATCATATGGTGCGATTTCTCGTCGGCACGATGATCGATGTCGCCAGCGGGCAGAGGCCACTCGAGGACATTTCGACGCTCCTCGAGGCGTCGGATAATCGTGGTGTTTCACCGCCCGCGCCGCCGAGCGCGCTGTTTCTCGATCATGTTGCCTACCCACGTTCACTGTATCTCGAGGAGTCATGAGAATTCTTCTCGCGAGCACTGATCTGGACGACATTGCCTGGGCCGCGGCGAACGGATTCCTCGACGGCGTGATGACGACGCCGGCGCTCTTTCGCGAGCAGGATCGCGAGGAGCGCGATCAGCTCGTCGACATCTGCCGTGCGGTGGATGTGCCGGTCTACGCCACCGTGCGCGCCGTCGACGCCGAAGATGCGTTTCGCGACGGCAAGGAGCTCGCGCGCATTTCGGACCAAATCATTGTTCAGATTCCTCTCATCGAAGACGCCGTGAGCGCGGTTCGGCGTCTCGCGAATGACGGCGTGCGCGTTGCCAGCCTGCTGGTGTTCAATGCCGCTCAGGGCTTGCTGGCGGCGAAGGCGGGCGCGTCTTCCGTCGTCACGCCAATCGACCATCTCGATCAGGTCGGCCACAGTGGCATCGACGTCGTTCGCGAATTGCGGGCAGCATTCGACGCGTCCGGTACGGAGTGTGACATCATTGCGTTGCGGCCGACGACGGCGATGCAGTTCGCGGCGTGCACGCTCGCCGGCGCCGATGCGATTGCGGTTGGACCGAGCGAGTTGCGACACCTGCTCGTGCATCCACTCACCGACCGCGGAATCGATCACTATCTCAGCGAGATCGCACGCCAGCATCAGGCGTGGGCCCCCGCATGAATCGCTCAATACGCGCGATCGCGCTGACTCCTTTCGTATTGCTCGGCGCCTGCGGACGCACCCAGGAGTCCGAAGCGGCACCGGCAGCGGCTCAAGCGTCGACGAGGCAGGCGTCGGTCAGCACGACGCGACGTACCGCCATCACCGAGGCGGTCGCTCGCGTTGCGCCGGCCGTCGTCACGGTGCAGACGGAGATTCTCCAACGCGTTGCCCCCGATCCCTTCGACTGGTTCTTCGGTGGCGGCGGCGACTCGCAACAGCGCTCGGCCGGTCTCGGCACGGGTTTCATCGTGCGGCCCGAAGGCGTCATCGTCACCAACGCGCACGTCGTTCAAGGCGCGACGCAGATCTCGGTCATGATGCGCGACGGCAAGACTTTCCCCGCGAAGATTCTCGGTTCCGACGAGACGAACGATCTCGCGGTGATAAAGATCGACGCCACGGGCCTCCCGGTTGCGAAGCTCGGCAACTCCGACAACCTGCTCATCGGCGAATGGGCGATCGCGATCGGCAATCCGTACGGTTTTCTTCTTGGGAATGCGGAGCCGAGCGTCACGGCGGGCGTCATCAGCGGCACGGGACGCAATCTCGTCGCGCGCGGCGAAGGTTCGGCGGCCTACTTCGACATGATCCAGACGGATGCGTCGATCAATCCCGGGAATTCGGGTGGCCCACTCGTCGACGCCGATGGTGAAGTGATCGGCGTGAACAGCTCGATCTACTCGACGAGTGGAGGGTCGATCGGCATTGGATTCGCCATTCCGATCAATCGCGCCTCTCGCGTCGTTGAGGATCTGCTCGAGCACGGATCCGTCAGGCGTCCGTGGATCGGCGTCAAGCTGCGCGTCGCAGGCTCGGATAACGTGCGCGCAGCGATCGCGAACGGCGCGGTCATCGCGACGGTCGTCCCCGGCTCGCCAGCGGCGAAAGCCGGATTACAGGCCGGCGACATCATCCTCCAGGAAGGCAATCGTCAGGTTCGCAATCAATTCGATTGGGAAGCTGCGTTGCTCGATCTGCGCGTTGGTCAACCAGCGATCCTTCACATTCGGCGCGGTAGTCGCGACCTCAACGTGCAGGTGCCGGTCGCCGATGAGCCAGAGGTCACCGCCCCGAAAGTTCAGGTCCTCAAAGAGCTCGAGTTGGTCACGGTGACGCCGGCCATTCGAGCGGAGCGAAGTGTTCGCTCGACGCAGGGTGCACTCGTGTTCAATGTCAGCGATCGCGTCGCCAACGATCTGGACATCAAACGCGGCGACGTCATCGTGCAGATCAATCGTACACGGATTAAGTCGGCGGAGGACGCCGCACAGGCGCTGAACTATTACGGAGGACGAGGACCTATCCGCATGTTCCTCGAGCGGGACGGACAGATCTTGTTTACCGATTTCTACATTCGATGACGCGTTCCCCCGCTTCCGCGGAGACCTATACGTCGCCTCTCGCGGAGCGTTATGCGTCCCGAGGGATGCTCGAGCTCTGGTCGCCGCGTACGCGCTATGGACAGTGGCGGCGCCTATGGCTGGCGCTCGCCGAGGGTGAAAAGGCGCTTGGCCTTCCTATCCCTAACGACGCTATCGAGCAGATGCGCGCGCACCTCGACGACATCGATTTCGAGGTGGTCGCCACTTACGAACGCAAGCTGCGCCATGATGTGATGGCGCACATTCATGCTTTTGCAGATGTCGCGCCCGCGGCGCGACCGTTCATTCATCTCGGTGCCACGAGCGCATTCGTAACGGACAACACTGATCTGATTCTGATGCGGCGTGGCCTGCACCTGCTTCGTGCGAAAGCCGTCCGCGTGTTGAGCGCGCTCGCGGCGTTCGCCCGCGAATGGCGCGACGAGCCGACGCTCGGCTCGACCCATCTGCAACCCGCGCAACCGACGACCGTCGGCAAGCGCGCCACGCTTTGGATGCAGGACCTCGTGCTCGATCTCGGCGACATCGATTTTCGGATCGACACGCTGCCCTGCCGAGGCGTCAAGGGCACCACGGGTACGCAGGCGAGCTTCCTGGCCATCTTCGACGGCGATCGCGAGAAAGTCCGCCGGCTCGATCAACGCGTCGCGGCGGAGATTGGTTTCAAGACTTCTATACCCGTATCGGGGCAGACGTATACGCGCAAGCTGGACGCGCAGGTCATGAGCGCGGTCGCCGGCGTCGCCGCGAGTGCGGCCAAGTTTGCCAACGATCTCCGCGTATTGCAATCCGTTGGTGAAATCGAGGAACCGTTCGAGGAGGAGCAGGTCGGCTCCTCGGCGATGGCGTACAAGCGCAATCCAATGCGCTGCGAGCGCGTCAACTCACTCGCCCGCTTCGTGCTCAACCTCGAGCCGAACGCGAACCAGACGCACAGCGTGCAGTTTTTCGAGCGTACGCTCGACGACAGCGCGAATCGTCGCTTATTCATTCCCGAAGCGTTCCTCGCGACCGACGCCATCCTCGTCCTCATGGAGAACGTCGTTTGCGGTCTCGAGGTGCACCCGGCGCGCATTCGCAAGCGACTCAACGACGAGCTTCCATTCATGGCGACCGAGGAGCTCATCGTGCGCGCGGTGCGGGCGGGCGGTGACCGGCAGGGCGCGCACGAGCGGATCCGCCAAGCGAGCATTGCTGCGGCGCGCGCGCTGAAGGATGGCGCATCGCGCAACGACATGCTCGAGCGCCTCGCCGCCGATCCCGAGTTCGGTGTCTCCATCGATGAGATGCTCTCGACGCTCGATCCACATCGGTTTGTCGGTCGCGCGCCGGAGCAGGTTGATGAATTTCTAAACGAGGTCGTCGCGCCACTGCTTGTTCGACACGACGACGACGGAGAGGGTGACGAGGTGCGAGTATGACGAGCGTTTCTCCTGCTTCGGTGGAGCAACTGCCGTTGCGCCATCTGCGACGCGGTAAGGTGCGCGAAGTCTACGAGGTCGACGCGGAACGCCTTCTGCTCGTCGCCAGCGACCGCGTGAGCGCCTTCGACGTCGTGATGCGCGAGCGCATCCCGCACAAGGGCGCCGTTCTCACGCAGCTGACCGCATGGTGGTTGCGCCAATTTTCCGCAACGGTTAGGCACCACATGCTGAGCGCCGACGCCGACGAGATCGTCTCGTTGATTCCGACGCTCGCACCATACCGCACGTCGATTGCGGGACGTGCGATGCTGTGTCGCCGAACCGAGGTATTTCCCGTCGAGTGCGTCGTGCGCGGGTACATTTCGGGATCCGCTTGGAAAGAGTACCGCGCTCAAGGCACGCTCGCTGGGGAAGCGCTTCCATCGGGCCTCGAGGAGAGCTCGCGCTTTCCGGCCCCGATCTTCAGCCCGGCGACCAAGGCTGAAATCGGACACGATGAGAACATCACCTTCGAGCGCATGGCAACAATGATCGGCGCGGATGAAGCCGCCGACCTGCGACGTCTCAGCCTGCTCGTCTACGACCGTGGACGCGCAATCGCCGCCGAGCGGGGAATCATCATTGCCGACACGAAGTTTGAATTCGGCAATGACGCCGAGGGCCGGGTGACGCTGATCGATGAAGTGCTGACACCCGACAGCTCGCGCTTCTGGCCCGCCGATCGTTATGCGCCGGGACACACGCAGCCGAGCTTCGACAAACAGCCATTGCGCGATTATCTGGACGGCGAGCGGCGCGCCGGTCGCTGGAACGGTGAAGCGCCGCCACCGACCTTGCCTGACGAGGTAGTGCACGCGACCAGCGTTCGGTATCTCGATGCCTTTCGGCGGATCACTGGCCACACTCTGACGACGGAATCGACGTGAGCTTCGCGCGTGAAGGACTGCTGTTCATCGTGATTGCGGCCCTCATCGCCGCCGGAACGTTTGCGTTCGCGCTCAATCGCCGCTCATGGCCCCTCTGGCTTGCGGCGGTTGTCCTGGTCGTCGTCGCGATCTGGGTCGCGTACTTCTTTCGCGATCCCGAGCGCACGGGCGAACGCGGCGAGCGCCTCGTCATCGCCCCGGCCGACGGCAGGATCGTCCAGATTACTCCTGTCGACGAGCCGTCGTTTCTACACGAGAAGGCGATACGGATTTCCATCTTCATGAACGTTTTCAACGTCCACGTGAACCGGTATCCGGTGAGCGGCACGGTTCGCTACGTCCATTACAACCCGGGCAAGTTCTTCAACGCTGCGCACGACAAAGCGAGTCTCGAGAACGAGCAATCATCGGTCGGTATCGAAACCGGCTCCAATCGCGTGCTCGTTAGGCAGATAGCGGGATTGATCGCGCGCCGCATCGTCACCTACGGCAAGGATGGTCAACGCGTCACGCAGGGTGACCGTATGGGCATCATCCGATTCGGGTCGCGCGTCGACGTCTTCCTGCCAGTGAGCGCGCGACCCCGCGTGAAGGTGGGCGAGCCGACCTTTGCCGGCGTCACGGTGGTTGCGGAGCTCTCCGGTCAATGACGGCGCGCGTACGGCGTCCGACGATCCGCCGGGCAATCATCTATCTGCCTAACGGCTTCACACTCTTCAACCTCTTTTGCGGCATCTTTGCGGTCGTCCTCGCGTCACGTCAGGACTTCGCCAAAGCCGCGCTCTTCGTCTTCCTCGGGGGGATTGCCGACGCGCTCGACGGTCGCGTCGCTCGCGCGACGGGCTCCGGTAGTCGCATGGGTGAAGAGCTCGATTCCCTCGTCGACGCCATCTCATTCGGCTTTGCACCGGCGATGATCATGTACTTCGCTGTGTTCAACACCGAAAACTGGGAGTGGCTGTTCGTCTTCATGTACACGGCGGGGGCCGTGCTGCGCCTCGCGCGCTTCAACGTCGAGCAGGCTGGCCGCGCAAAGACGTATTTCCACGGACTGCCAAGCCCCGCCGCCGGCCTAACGCTGGCCACGTACTACTGGTTCAGCCAGACGCCGCTCTACAACCAGGCGATCATCCTCTTCACGGACAACAAGACCCTCTCCGAGCTGCCCTGGCATGCGATGCTGCCCGGCCTCATGGGCCTCCTCGCCGTCTTGATGGTGAGCAACGTACCGTACCCGGCCGTCCCCATCATCGGCTGGAAATCGCTGAAGCAATTGACCGCGAGCGTAGTTCTCATTGTCGCGATGGTCTTGAGCTTTTTCCGGCCGCGTCAATTCTTCTTCCCGGCGCTCCTCGCCTACGTGTTGTACGGAGCGCTCAAGTGGATGATTCTCGGCCTGATCGGCAGTCGATCCCAGCCGGAGGAGCTGTACTTTCAGCTCGAGCCGGAGGAGGAGCTCGCCGCGGCCGCATCGGCACCATCACACCGACGCACTCCACCAGTCGGCGTTCAACCGGCCGCCAGCACGGAGAGCGATGGCGTGTCGACCGGAAGACGACGACGACGGCGCCGTCGACGCAGCGACGGACAACGTGGCGAGCGCCCAAGCAGTGGAGAGTCACAAGAGCGAAGCGGCCGGAGCGACCGTCCGAATCGTCTCACCCCGAATCGCCCGTCGCGTCTGCCGTCGCCGCCTAACGATTCCCTGTCCGCGCCGAAGCCGCCAACGCTGATCCCACCTCCTTCAACTGCGCCCAAGGACGACACCGAATGAGTCGTTTTCGCGTCGCTGTTCACATCGTTCCTCGCCGCGGCTTGCTCGATCCGCAGGGCAAAGCGGTTACCGATGCCTTGCATACTCTCGGCTTCGCGTCCGTTCAGGACGTCCACGTCGGCCGCCATCTCGTCGTCGAAATGGACGCCGCCGACAAAGCGGCGGCCGAGCGTTCCACGCGCGACATGTGCACCAAGCTCCTGGCCAACCCCGTCATCGAAGACTTCGAGATCGCGAGTGTGAGCACAGTATGAAGTTCGGCATCGTGACGTTTCCGGCCTCCAACTGCGACTACGATGCGTATCACGCTGTGGTCGATGCGTTGGGTGAAGAAGCGGTCTATCTCTGGCACAAAGACCACGATCTCCGCAGCAGCGATGTCATCGTGCTTCCGGGCGGTTTCAGCTACGGCGACTATCTGCGGGCTGGAGCAATCGCTCGATTCAGCCCCATAATGCGAGAGGTCGTCGCCCATGCGGAACGAGGGGCGCCAGTCCTCGCGATCTGCAACGGCTTTCAGATCGCTTGCGAGGCGGGTCTCCTTCCGGGCGCGCTCCTGCGCAACGCCAGCCTGAAATTCGTTTGCGAAGCGATCCGGATGCGTGTCGAGAATGCAGACACCCTGTTTACGAATCGGTACGATCGGGGTCAGCTCATAACGATCCCCATCGCCCATGGTGATGGACGCTACACGGCGGACGCCGAGACCCTGGCGCGAATCGAAGGAGAGGGTCGAGTCGTCTTTCGTTACGTGGGCGGACCCGGCGATGCGGACGAGTGGTGGAGTCCCAATGGATCGATGAACGCGATAGCGGGCATCGTGAGCGCCGCCGGCAACGTCCTCGGAATGATGCCCCATCCCGAGCGCGCCGTAGACGATCTCCTCGGCTCCAGCGACGGACTGGGCGTCTTCGCGTCCATACTTTCGCGCGTTGCCGCGTAAATCATGAGGAGGGGTCATGCTGCGTGCTGCTCTCGCCTTCGTTCTGCTCAGCGTCATCGGTACGCCGAGCTGGGCGCAAGCGCCGAAGTCCATCGATCCGGGGATGTCGGAGGCGAAGGTCGTCGAGCGGCTGGGTCAGCCCGACGTGTCGCGCACCTCAGGCGACCTGAAGTACCTGTTCTACCACAACGACTGCATCAAGCAGTGTGGCATGGACGACGTCGTGATCCTTCAGAAGGACTCCGTTGTCGACGCCATGTTCCGGGCTGCCGACCGCAGCTACACCGGCAAGAGCAGCTCGCCGAGATCGATTCCCGCCGAGGTTGCGTCACGCCAACGGCGCGGCGCTCACGACGACGCTAGCGTGGTTCAGGCGGGCGCGCCGAAGACCGATTCGGCACTGGCGCCCGCTCCTTCCGCGCCAGACTCGGCCAAAAAACCCGCGTCCACGCCAGACACGACGGCGAAGACAGCAGCGCCGGCGACGCATTCCACCAAGAAACGCTCACCCAAGCCACGAACGGTGAGCGCCGATACCGTCCGGCATGATAGTATCAGTGGAACAATTCGAATCCCGGTGAAGCCACCGAACTTTTCACCTAAACGGGCGGACTCGTCTTCGGCACGTCATGACTCTACCACGAAGCAGCCGCCTCATCAGGAGTGAACGGGAAGGCGGCCACAGTGTACGACCGGGAGCGCGCGCGAACGCGCGCGCGACTCCAAATAAGCTCGCTACGAGCGGAAGCGAGTAGCGCCTCAGAAGCCAGTGGAACGAAAATGCATCGCCATACCGAGGACCACCCAACCCGAAACGAAGACGAATACTTTGCACGCGAGAGTGCACAGCTGATCAAGGAAATGCGGTCGCTGCTCGACGAGCAGCGCCGTGAGGTCGACCGCCGCGAGCACCTCATGAAGTGTCCCAAGTGCGGCGGCGATCTAAAAGAGCGAGATTTCGAGGACGTGAAGGTCGACGTCTGCCCCGAGTGCCATGGCATCTGGCTGGATCAGGGCGAGATCGGTTTGATTCGACACATTCATGAATCGCGCGGCCCGTTCAGCCGCATCATGAGCGACATTCTCGAGATTTTTCATCATCCCAAGACAGGTGAACCCAGCTCCCCCACTTCCTCGTCCGGGTGATCCAACGATCACGCCGGCGCTCGTCGCCGAACATGGGCTGACAAACGAGGAGTATCAGCGCATCGAGCAGATGCTCGGGCGAGCACCAACATTCACCGAGTTAGGCATCGTCAGTGCGCTCTGGAGCGAGCACTGCTCCTACAAGCACTCGCGTCCGTTGCTCCGGCGTCTTCCAACGAAGGCGCCGTACGTGTTACAGGGACCTGGCGAGAACGCCGGAGTCATCGCGATTGGTGATGGACTCGCGGTCGCGTTCAAGATCGAGTCGCACAATCATCCCTCGGCCGTCGAGCCATATCAGGGTGCGGCCACCGGTGTCGGCGGCATTCTGCGCGACGTGTTCACGATGGGAGCGCGTCCGATCGCGCTGCTGAATTCGTTGCGATTCGGATCGCTCGACTCGCCCCGCGTTAGGTATCTCTTCGCGGGTGTGGTGAAAGGAATCGGCGATTACGGTAACTGCGTCGGCATTCCGACCGTCGCCGGCGAGGTTGTTTTCGACGAAGCGTACGAGGGAAATCCACTGGTCAACGCGATGTGCGTTGGCCTGCTGCACGAAGAAGATCTGATTCGCGCCGTTGCACAGGGTGTCGGCAATCCGATCATCGCTGTCGGTGCACGCACGGGTCGTGACGGCATCCACGGCGCGTCATTCGCATCTGCGGATCTTTCCGAGGAGAGCGAGGCAAAGCGCCCGCAAGTTCAGGTTGGCGACCCGTTCACCGAGAAGCTTCTCCTCGAGGCGAGCCTCGAGCTGATAAAGTCCGGCGCGATCGTCGCGATTCAGGACATGGGTGCGGCAGGACTCACGTCGTCGTCGGCCGAGATGGCGGCGCGCGGCGACGTTGGGGTGACAATCGACGTCACCAAAGTGCCTGTCCGAGAGGGTGGCATGACGCCGTACGAGATCCTGCTCAGCGAATCGCAAGAGCGCATGCTCGTGGTCGCGCACAAAGGGCGTGAGCGCGAGGTCGCCAACATCCTCGAGAAGTGGGACCTTACCGCGTCGGTTATCGGCGAGGTGATCGCCGAGCCTGTGTACCGCGTAACGGAGGGCGACCGCGTCGTGGCGGAGTTTCCTGGGACTCGACTGGTCACCGACTGCCCGACGTACACGCCCGAGGCGCGCGAGGATCCGAAGATCGCGGCGCTTCGCACGCGCGATGTCGGCTCGATTCCGGAGCGCGCGGAGGAGGCTGATCCGCGTTGGACCCTCGAGCAGCTGCTCACGTCGCCGACGATCGCGAGCAAGATGTGGGTGTATCGCCAATATGACCACACCGTACGCACGAACACCGTGATCGGTCCGGGGGGCGACGCCGCCGTCGTGCGCGTGCGCAATACCCGTCGCGCACTTGCGCTCAAGACCGATTGCAACGGCCGGTACTGCTATCTCGATCCGCGCGTCGGGACGCGCATCGCCGTCGCCGAGGCGGCCCGCAATGTCGCCTGCACTGGCGGTCGGCCAATGGCAATTACAAACAATCTAAACTTCGGCAATCCGCGGCGGGCGGAAGTGTACTACCAGCTTCGCGAGGCGACGGCGGGAATGGCCGAAGCGTGCGAGACGCTCGGCACGCCGGTGACCGGCGGAAACGTATCGCTGTACAACGAGAACCCGGGCGGCGCGGTCTATCCGACACCAGTCATCGGTATGGTCGGACTCATCGACGATATCGATCGCATCACGCGCTCACACTTCTCAACCGAAGGCGATTCAGTCGTGCTGCTCGGCACACCGACCGCGGAGCTTGGCGGATCCGAATATCTCGCCCGCGTGCACAATGTCGTCGCCGGCACGCCGCCGCGATGCGATCTCGACGCCGAGCGCGATCTGATCGAGGCCGTGCTGGCCGCTATCGATGCGGGTATCGTGCGCTCCGCGCATGATTGCAGCGACGGCGGTCTCGCGGTCGCGATCGCGGAGTGCTGCATCATCGATCGAGCACGACCGCTCGGTGCCAAAATCGATCTTTCGAGCTTCGCCGATTTGCCGAGGCGCGCGCTCCTGTTTGGCGAAGCACAAGGACGGGTGATCCTCTCCACTCCAGATCCCACGGCACTGCTCGAGATCGCCGTTCGCCACGGTGTCGCCTGCAGGACTATTGGCGACGTTGCATCCGCCGACGATCCGCTCGACATCCGTTTCGGTGAAGAGCGGCTCGTCGCATCACTGCCGTGGCTCGATCGGCTATACTACGAAACGATTCCTGACATCATGACCAGATCGGCCGCGGCGGTGGTCAGCGCGGTCACGGAGAGTCCCGTCTAGTCTCATGTGCGGCATCTTTGGCGTTCGCGGTCACCCCGAAGCCGTTCGGCTCACCGAGCTCGGACTGTATTCGCTCCAGCATCGCGGCCAGGAGTCCGCCGGTGTTGTGTCAATCAACGAAGCGGGCGAAGCTCGCGCCATTCGATCGATGGGCACGATGTCGGCCGCGATGTCGGAGCGGCTCGATCAGGTGCAGGGCATCATGGCCATCGGCCACACGCGCTACAGCACTGCCGGTTCGTCGTCGATCGAGAACGCCCAGCCCGTGCTCGCGCGCACGAGAAATGGCTTCGTCGCGCTCGCGCACAATGGGAACCTTACAAACGCTGCCGAGCTGCGCATGGAGTTGGAGGATCGCGGCTCGATTTTCTCCTCGACGATGGACTCGGAGGTCATTGTCCATCGACTGGCGCGCTCGAATGCCGATCGCCCGGACGAGCGCCTGGCCGAGGCCCTCTGCGAAGTCGAGGGTGCGTATTCACTCGTCGTCACCATCGGCGACACGCTGCTTGCGGCGCGCGATCCGCGTGGCTGGCGTCCACTCGTACTCGGACGCCTCGGCGACGCTCCAGTCTTCGCGTCCGAGACGTGCGCTCTCGACATCGTCGGTGCGACGTACGAGCGCGAGGTGGAACCTGGTGAGATCATCGCGGTCGACGACGAGGGAATGCACTCGAGCTTTCCCCTGCCCCGCCGCGAGCGCAAGCAGTGCGTCTTCGAGTACGTCTACTTCGCGCGGCCAGACAGCCGCGTGTTCGGCGGCTCCGTCGATCGTGCTCGGCGCGCGCTCGGACGCCGGCTCGCCAGGGAATGGCCGGCGCCTAACGCGGATCTTGTTTTCAGCGTGCCCGATTCGTCGAACTCTGCGGCGCTCGGCTTTGCGGAGGAGAGCGGTCTGCCTTACGAATTGGCGCTGATTCGCAATCACTACATCGGCCGCACGTTCATCCAGCCGAGTCAGGCCGATCGAGACGCGAAGGTGAAGGTCAAGTACAATCCGGTGAGAGAAGTCCTGCAGGGCAAGAGGGTGGTGATGGTGGACGATTCCATCGTCCGGGGTACAACCACACGCGGTCTCGTGGCGCTCGTACGCTTGGCCGGTGCGCGCGAAGTGCACATGCGAGTCAGTTCGCCGCCCGTCACCGGACCCTGTTACTATGGCATCGACACGCCAAGTCGCGAGGAGCTCATTGCCGCGCGGCTCACGCCTGACGAAATCGAGAAGGACCTCGGTGTCGATTCGCTCGGCTATCTCTCCCTCGAGGGGATGCTACAATCAGTGCCCGGTGGTCCGCACGGCTTCTGCCACGCCTGCTTCTCCGGAGATTATCCGACGGCCCCACCGACGGATCCGGACAAATTGCGATTTGGGTGCGGTTGCTGAATACGGGCTTCACATCCACGCACTAACCGCGTGCACATGAGCGTTCCGACGTCCGAGCTGTCGAAAAGCGCGGAGGCCACGTCTTCGGCTGCGCCGAAGACTTCAAAGCACGTCTACTTCTTCGGCGCCGGTCGCGCGGAAGGAACGAAGGACATGAAGGCGATTCTCGGCGGCAAGGGCGCGAATCTCGCCGAGATGACCAACCTTGGCGTTCCAGTGCCGCCGGGTCTCACGATCGCTTGCACCTGTTGCATCGAATTCCTGCGCACTGGTCGCATTCCGGAGGGCCTCGAGCAGGAAGTCGACGAGCACATGCGGCGACTCGAGGAGGCTTCGGGCAAGCGCTTCGGTGATTCGAACGATCCGCTCCTCGTCTCCGTTCGATCGGGCGCTCCCGTCTCCATGCCAGGCATGATGGAGACAATTCTCAATCTGGGTCTGAACAACCGCACCGTTCAGAGTCTGGCCCACCAGAGTGGGAATCCGCGTTTCGCGTACGACTCGTTCCGTCGCTTCATCCAGATGTACGGTGACGTGGTGCTCCACGTGCCGTCTGGGCAGTTTGAGCAACTTCTAAAGGCGAAGCGACTCACCGCCGGCGTCGCGACGGACGCGGAGCTCAGCGAGGGCGAGCTGCGCAATCTCGTCGAGGAGTACAAGAGCCTCGTGCGCGCCGTCACGGGAAAGGAATTTCCGATGGATCCCGCGGCGCAGCTCTGGGGAGCGATCGAGGCCGTCTGGCGCTCATGGACGCTCAAGAAGGCCGTGGACTATCGCCGAGTGAACAGTATCGGCGAAGAGCTTGGGACGGCGGTGAATGTCGTCGCGATGGTTTTTGGAAACATGGGCGAAGACTCCGGTACCGGCGTCGCTTTCACGCGCAACCCTTCCACGGGCGAGCGCACCTTCTACGGTGAATTCCTCCTCAACGCGCAGGGTGAGGACGTTGTTGCCGGCATTCGGACACCGCTCTCGATCAGCGAGATGGCAACGCGACTTCCAGGCGCCTACGAAGAGCTTCTGGCAACGCAGGAACGTCTCGAGCGGCATTACTCGGACATGCAGGACATCGAGTTCACGGTCGAGCGTGGCTCGCTGTACCTGCTGCAAACGCGGACCGGCAAGCGCACGGCGACAGCGGCGGTGTGCGTCGCGACCGACATGGTCGATGAAGGTTTGATAAACTCGCGCACCGCGGTGCTCCGCGTTCCGCCAGATCAGCTTGGCCAACTCCTGCACCCGGTGATCGACGTGAGCGTTCGCGCAACGCCGATCGCCGCTGGTCTTCCCGCCAGTCCTGGTGCGGCGAGTGGCATCGCCGTGTTCGATCCTGACGTCGCCGAAGCGCGCGCGAGCGACGGAACGAGCGTCATCCTTGTCCGCGATGAAACGACTCCGGAGGATTTTCACGGTATCGTTGCCGCGAGAGCAGTGCTCACGGCGCGTGGTGGAATGACCAGTCACGCCGCCGTCGTCGCACGCGGCATGGGCAAATGTGCCGTGGTCGGTGCGAAGGACATGCACGTCGATCTCGAGAAGCGCCAATTCTCCGTCGACGGAACCACGGTCTCCGAGGGGGACTACATCACCGTCGACGGCGCGAGCGGTAAAGTGTACCAAGGCGACCTGCCGACGACGCCGAGCGAAGTCGTGCAGGTCATTCGCGGAATGCGCCCCGCGCACGGCGCGGCGACGTATGGCGCATTCGCGCGACTCCTCGGTTGGGCAGACGAAGCGCGGCGTCTCAAGGTTCGCGCGAATGCCGATACGCCTGCTGACGCGCGGATCGCGCGCGGCTTTGGCGCGGAAGGAATTGGGCTCTGCCGCACCGAGCACATGTTCTTCGAGGGCGATCGCATCACGCCCATGCGCGAAATGATCGTCGCCCGCGATATCGCGGGGCGCCGGCGCGCCCTCACGAAGCTGCTGCCCATCCAACGCACCGACTTCGAAGGGATCTTCGAGGCGATGCACGGGTTACCAGTTACCATTCGCTTGCTCGACCCGCCTCTACATGAGTTCCTTCCCCACGGAGGCGAGGAGAGCAAGCTGCTGGCGCGCACGCTTGGAATTTCGCGCGCCGAGCTGCTTCACATCGTCGAATCCTTGCGCGAAACAAATCCGATGCTCGGGCATCGTGGCTGCCGTCTTGGCATCACCTACCCCGAAATCACCGAGATGCAAGGGCGCGCAATCTTCGAGGCCGCCGTGCGTGCGAAACGACGCGGCATAGACGTACGTCCAGAGATCATGATTCCGTTAGTCGCGACGGTTAGAGAGTTCGAAAACCAACGCGGAGTGCTCGAGGAGGTTGCTCAACAGGTGCTGGGTGTCATGGGTGAGGATGTTCCCTACACCATCGGGACGATGATCGAGTTGCCTCGGGCAGCACTCACCGCGGATGAGATCGCGAAATCAGCCGAGTTCTTTTCATTTGGAACCAATGATTTAACACAGACCACGTTCGGACTCAGCCGAGACGATGCAGGCCGCTTCCTTCCGAATTACATCGAACGTGGTATAATTCCCGACGATCCCTTTCAAGTGTTGGATCAGAACGGTGTTGGGAAGCTGATTGGCATTGCCGTAAGTGCCGGTCGGAGCGTCCGCCCTCAGTTGAAGGTCGGCATCTGCGGTGAACATGGCGGCGAGCCGCGCTCCGTGAAGTTCTGCCATTCGATCGGCTTGGATTACGTCTCGTGCTCCCCCTACCGCGTCCCAATCGCCCGCCTCGCCGCAGCCCATGCCGCTCTTGAATCTGGCCCTCAGGAATCCCCGAGCACGTAGACACCCTTCTCTTCCCGAGCTGCCGCATTTGCCCGTGGTTCGGGACGATCGGTCGCTCCGCATTGCATTGGTGACGGAGTACTACTATCCGCACCTGGGCGGCGTCTGCGAGCACGTGCATTTCTTTGCGCGCGAAGCCCGTCGCCGTGGGCATCATGTCGATGTCATCACGTCGCACATTCCGGGCGCGCAAGAGCAGCCGCACGTCATTCGGCTTGGCCGCAGTCAGCCGGTATACTGCAATGGATCGCAGGCGCGAATCACGATTGGCCTCGGGTTACGGCGACAAATGCGTAACGTGTTGCGACGAGGCCGCTACGACGTCGTGCACGTCCACTCGCCGCTCACGCCCGTTCTTCCGCTGCTCGCGATCGAAGAAGCGGAGTGCCCGGTGGTCGGCACGTTCCATACGTACTTCGACAAGTCGATCGGATATACGCTCGGCCGCCGTTACTTCCAGAAGCGGCTCGACATGCTCAGCAGCGCAATCGCGGTTTCGAATAGCACGACGGTTGCCCTCGAGCGGTACTTCGACGCCGATTGGAAGATCATTCCCAACGGCATCGACACCGACGTCTTTAATCCGGCGGCGCCTGCACCGAGAGGGTTCCCGCGCGATGTACCGACGATTCTCTTTCTCGGCCGATTCGACCCGCGCAACGGATTGTCGACCTTGATCGATTCCTTCCGCCACATCAAAGGCGGGTCGCGCGAAGCCAAGCTCGTCGTTGTCGGCGATGGACCACTGCGCGATCACTACTATCGCCTCGCCGGCGGCGATCCGGACATCCTCTTCGTTGGCGCCGTGCTCGAGGGGCGGCCCAGCTACTACGCGCACAGCACCGTCTACGCGTGTCCAACGACGAAGGCGTCGTTCGGCATCACACTCCTCGAATCGATGGCCTGCGAAACGCCGGTCGTCTGCTCCGACATTCTTGGATTCCGCGACGTCGTCGTGCATGAGCGCGAGGCGTTGATGGTGCCCTGCGGCGATCACCGCGCGCTGGCGGATTCGCTCGTCCGCATCCTCGACGATCCGGGGCTGGGCATGCAGCTCGGAACAACGGGACGCGAGAACTCGCTCTCGTACTCCTGGGCGCGCGTCACGTCACAGGTGCTCGGCGTATATCGCTCTGTCCTCGGACACGTGGCTGAAGAAGTCGCATGATCGTTGCGCCGGCGCTCGGCGTTGTCGTCGCCGGAGCGCTCGCACACGGTGCGTACTATCCCAATAGTCCGATCTTCGGTCCTGTCATTGCGCATCTGCGCACCGACGATCCGCTCGTTGCGCTCACGTTCGACGACGGGCCGAATCCGGAGGCGACGCCAGCGATTCTCGACGCGCTCGCGTCGCGTGGAGCGAAAGCCTCGTTCTTTATCCTTGGTCGTCATGCGGAGCGATGGCCCGAGCTCGTGCGACGCATCGCCGCCGAGGGACACTGCGTCTGCAATCACGGGTTCTATCACCAGAAACTGCACTTCAAATCGCCGCGCTACGTGCGAGATGATTTGCAACTTGGAACAAGCGCGATCGTAAGTGCCTGCGGCGTGCGGCCTGCGTACTTCCGCGCGCCGCACGGCTTTCGCAGCCCCTGGGTCACCTACATCGCACGCTCGCTCGGCCAGCGCACGGTTGGTTGGGGTCACGGTGTCTGGGATTCGGCACGTCCTGGCGTCGAGGTCATTGCCGAGCGCACCCAGCGAGTCGCGAGACGTGGTGCGATTCTGCTCTTGCATGACGGAGACGGATACGATCCTTTGGGCGATCGGATGCAGACGGCACGCGCGGTGCCACTGATAGTCGATCGGATTCGTGAAGCGGGGCTCGAGTTTACCACCCTCGACAAGGCCGCATGAAGCGACATCTGACGCGCGCACTTCGATTCACGATCACGGGGCTCATCCTCGTCATGCTCGTCGTGTTTGCGACGAAGGTGAACTGGCACTCGACGTGGGCAGCAATTCGGGACTCCTCGATCTCGATTTTGCTTGCCGCCGCACTCGTGAATCTGCTGTCGCTTGTGCTCAAGGGTGTTCGGTGGTGGATTTTTCTTCGCCCAATCGGTGTGACGTCGCTGTGGCTCGCGCTGCGCGCTACGTTCGCGGGCGCCGGGCTGAACAACGTTCTCGTAGCCAATAGCGGTGAAGCGGCGCGCGTGATTTTCGTCTCGCGCGCCGCACATGTTACGAGCGCCAAGGTGCTCGCGACGCTCGCGCTCGAACGCCTGTTCGAGCTGATCGGCTACGTTATCATGCTCGCGCTGGCGGTGTCGTTCCTTCCCCTTCCGTCTGCACTCGAGCGCACGAGGCCCTTTGCGTGGCTCGCGCTACTCTTGATCGGCGGGATGCTTGTGTATCTCGTTCGTCGGCCCGAGGGTCCCGAGCACATGCTCGAAGGCTCGGATGACGGATGGCGCGCGAAGGCTCGGCAGTACATTCGGCGATTCATGCATGCTCTCGCCGGGATCTCGACGGGTCCACGCTTCGGCATCGCATTGGCTCTCTCCGTGGGCATCTGGTCGCTCCAGGTCGCGACGTACGCGCTCACCGCTGCCGCTGCGCACTTCCCGCTGCCACTCGTCGGTACCGTCGCCGCGATTCTCGCGGTCAATGTCGGATTTGCAATCCGCGCCACACCCGGCAATGTCGGTGTCTTTCAAATGCTCTACGCCGCGACCACGACGGCGTTCGGCTTTGATGAAAACACCGCGATTGCCGTCGCCTTCCTGATCCAAACGCAGCAGATCCTGCCGGTGACGATTCTCGGCATCGGACTCGCGCCCGAGTTCATCTTCCAGAAGCGTCGCAAGGCTGCACGTCCAGACAACATCCTGCCTGACGAGCGGGTTCTCGAAAAGACGGTGGCAGGCGATTAGCGCTGATTAGCAAACGTGCAATCCGGGCCAGAAGAACAAACTCTGTCCCGGATTGCCACTCCTCGCGAATCCGTCAGGGCTTGGCAGTCGGGACGGTCACGTCTCCAGCCGCGATCTTGAAATCGTCACGACGATTCTGCTGCCAGCAGCTCTCGTCACTACCGGTGCACGCGGGGCGCTCCTCACCGTAGCTCACGACATCGATACGAGAGGCGTCGATGCCGCGGTCAGTGAGGAATCGTCTCGCTTCCGCTGCTCGCCGCATCCCGAGTGCGATGTTGTACTCTGCTGATCCGCGCTCGTCCGTGTTGCCTTCGACGCGGATGCGCAGCCCGGAACTTCGCGACAGCGCAGGCACCTTTGCCTCGAGCGCGTCGCGTTGATCGTTCCGAATAGTGGCGTTATCGAAATCGAAATAAACCGGCCGCGCCACGGCAGCCCGGGCTGCTGCCAGTTCGCGGTCTCTCGCCTCGCCGGCGAGCACGGCGCCATCGCCTCCTCGGCGCGCCACGTCGCTACGCGCTGGCGCCGCGGTCGGGGCCGCAGCCGATTGCGACTCCGGAGTTGGCGTGACCGCGGGCGGTGCGTGGTGGCAGGCAGCGACGGCGAGAATTGCGGCGATGGGCGCGACAAACTTGCTCGCGAGCATGGTCGAGGCTCCGGTGTGGGGGGTGGGCGCTAATGTATGGACGCCAAAACATCCTTTAGGTTACACCCCCTTTCCTGCTTCGCGGTCACGGCCCTGTCACTGAGCCCGGCTCACGTCGAGCAGTGATGCCCGGCGTGGACCGGGATACGGGACCCGAGGGCCCTTCAACGCCCGCCAGAGCACCACGTTGAACAGATCCTCATCGGCCCGGTCTTCGGCCGAAAGATCTAGACGTGCCGACCCCGTTACACCCGGTCCGGATAATGGGTTACGGTCCACCAGTGACACGGAGGGCTTGAGCGCTGTGTACGCCGCCAGGTTCGGGCGAGGCGCAAAGACGTCTCGCAGCGGTCGCCCGAAGTAGTCGAATTGAGAGAGAGATCCGAGGTGGAGGATCTCCGCCATCGTCGCCACGACGTCAGTCGTGTTCGCGAACCGATGGTAGACGCCCGGCGCATTGTACGCAGAGATTACGAAGAGCTCCGACCGGTGCGAATCGACATGATCCGGCCCGTTCTGCGCGTCATCCTCGAGGACGAAGACGGCCGTCTTCGGCCAGTAGCGCGAGCTCGAGAGCGCCTCGATCAGTCGCCCCAGCGCGAGGTCATTGTCGGCGACGAGCGAGCGTGGGCTCAGCGCGCCCGCTTTGAGAGCGGCGGTGTGGTCGTTAGGCAGGCGGAGGATCGTGAGCTGGGGCAGCGTGCCATCCTTCACGTCCCGACGAAAATCCTCGAGCCAAATATCCACGCGATGTTGATCCGGGATGTCGAGGTCGAAGCCGGGATACTCGGCGTTCGTGTGCGCGGCAAGAAATGGCTTGTTCCCCACATACCGCGGCGCTCCGCGCGCCCGTGCATCACGTGATACGAATTCACCGTAGTTGCGGAAGGTGATGCCCGCGTGTTGCGCGAGATCCCAGAGATAGCCATTCGCTGGTTCACTCACATCGCCGTCCGGAATGGACCGCGATGCCACGCCGCGGTTCGTTCCCTCGTAGTCGTACGTCCGCCCACGCTTCGAGTAATGCGATGCCTCCGTCTTCTCGACGTAGTCCGTGACGTATGCTCCCGTCGACCAGTTGTGTCCATCCGCGCTCACCTCGGCGTTGACGAAGAAGCGATCGAAGATTCCAAATCGTTCCGCCAACGCATGGTGATTCGGTGTGTTGCTGCGCGGAAAGAGCGCAAGTGAGGAATCCCCATCGCCTGGCGAGAGATCACCGAGTACCTCATCGTAGGTTCGGTTCTCTTTGATGATGTAGATCACGTGCTGGAATGGCGGATAGCTCGGTTGCGACCGCACGCTCTGATTCCAACCGTTGGCGTCGGCAACGCGCGCCGTGAGTGCCCTCACCGCACCTGGGGTGAGACCCGATGCGGCGACGCTCATCAATGTGCCATCGAGCTGTCCAAGCGTGTACGAACGCGTGTGCTGCTCATTCGGTTTATATGGAGTCGGGCCGTCGGGATTCGGACTTGTGCCCCTACCCTTTCCACTCACGACGAGCAACGAATCGCCTAACGACAGGAGGGCCGTGGGGTACCATTCCACGGGAATGCGACCGGTCAGGGAATCGCCGCCGTGCCCATGCGCGTCGCCCACGGTTTGCTCGCTGATTTCGAACACGGCGACGGCGTTATTGTCGGCCTCGGCAACAAACAGGCGCGATTCGTCGGCGGATAGTGCGAGCGCGTTCGGCGTGCTGCCCTCTTTTGGCCCTCTCGGCGGTGCATCGAGGAGTTCTCTGACCTTCTTGCCGCTCCGCGTGTCCAGCACGGTGACCCGGTCGGTGCTCGCCGACGCGACGAACAGCCGCGTCTCGGCCCGATTGAGCAGCATCGCAGACGGATGCCGGCCACCGGGGAGACGTCGCGCTTGTGAAAGCGTCCCAGCGGAGTCTGCTCTGAATGCAAACACCAGACTGTCATCCCATGCCGTCGCGAAGACCTCTCCGGTCCGGGTCGTGACGACTCCATATGGATACCTGCCTAACGGCAGCCGCTGCCGCACCCGACGGCTGGCGATGTCGACCACAGCGAGGGAATCGGATAGATTCTCGGCGACGTACAACGTTCGCCCATCTGCTGACAGAGCGATCCCGGCGGGATAGTGTTGACCGCGAGGAGCGCCACCGCGCGAGGTCAGCGCAATGCTGTCGATCAATCGCGCGCGCCCATTGTCCCAGACAAACTCGTAAATGGCATCGCGATACCCACCAGAAACGAACAGTGTGTCGCCTGAGTGATTGAAGGTCAGGCCGAGAAAGACCGCCGGCAGATGCACCGTCTGAACGACTTGCCCGGAGCGGCGATCGAATACTTGAATTCCCTGCTCTCGCCACCCGTTCAGGAGCGCGACGACGTAGCGTCCCCCCGGATGCGCTGCAACTGCGAGCGGCATCGAGCCCAGTTGCACCGAAGGCGCGACAGGATCGAGCGTGGCCCCTGTCGGAAGGCGAACTTGTGTGGGCGGCGCCGAAGCTGCCACGCGTGCTGCGGCCATACGCGCCGAAGCGCCTTCACAGCCGGTGACGCCCGTCGCCCCTCCGACGCACAGCGCGACTACCATCACGAAACGAAGGCCATGTCGCACCAGCATAACGAGTGTCCCTCCGGCTGCTCGTCTGGGATTCGCGAACAAGTCGCGCACGTGGTCACTGCCGGTCGTGTAGCATCTGCGCTCGCGCGGCGACCGACAATCGCTATCGCAAATTGTAGCGAAAATGGAATGGCAACGGATAGTTGCCGCTCTTCAACTCCGGATGCTAACCGAACGTGAAGACATTGATTTCGACGCCGGGCTCGGCGAACTCGATATCGACTCGCCGATCTTCGACTGGCCCTGTCTGCCGGATCAATTGATACATCCTTTGCTCGGTCGCCATACCGCTGCCTTGCGCGTCGACGTCGCCGCCACGCGCGTCGCCCGGCGGCCGACCGTCGAGCAGCACGCGAAATCGCACGGAAGGTGTCCGCGGCGGCGTACCCATTACGAGATTGACGTCACGGGCATGAAACGAGATTGCAACGGCGCCCTTCGCCGCATTCGACGAAGCCGCCTGCTTGGATATCGTCCAGTCGCCTGTGAGCCGCCCAGTGATTCAACGCCAGTCGCTCTGGCGGGCGATAGACGTGCGGCGCATCGATGCTGGCGCCGCCTGGCGACGCGAAGTTCTCGGCGCGCTCGTAACCGACATATGTCTCCTGACTGCCGAGGTTGTTCCAGTCGGCAGCCACCTCGCCACCACGAGGTTCGACGGCAGCGATCTGCTCTTCCACGCCCCGATGGCCAGCCTCTGTTAGCAACTGCTGAATCACCCGCTCCGATTGCGCATACTCGCCCTCACCGAACTGGTGATAGCGCACGCGCCCTTGCGCGTCGATCAGGTAGAGACCGGGCCAGTACTCATTCTTGAACGCCCGCCAGATGGCGAAGTCGTTGTCGATGGCGATTGGATAGTCGACACGGAGGGTCTTCGCTTCGCGACGCACGTTCTCGACATTTCGCTCGAATGGGAATTCGGGCGCGTGCGCGCCAATCACGATCAGATTCTGATTGCCGTATTTGTCAGCCCAAGCGCGGAGATACGGCAGCGTTCGCAACCAATTGACGCAGGTGAACGTCCAGAAATCCACCGCCACGACCTTGCCGCGGAGGCTGCTGGCTGTCAATGGCTGCGAGTTCAGCCACGCCGTGGCTTGGCCGAGAGAGCGTAGCTCGCCGTCGGCAGGCGCTCGATTGCGTCGCTCGTTCCCCAGAAAGCCAAAACGCGACGCCGCAAACCCAAGTGCGGCGACGCCAAGGAAGTGTCGCCGATCAGTGCCACCCTCGGGATGGATATCGTCTGACACGGTGTGATAGGTCAGGTCATTGAGCCCAGCGAAGAGTGCGCGGCAAACGACGAGAGCCAGAGGAGGATGTCCTCTGGCTCTCGTTGTTTCTAGTGGAGGCGCGGGGAATCGAACCCCGGTCCGAGAAGAGATCGACCACAGCCACTACGTGCGTAGTCCGCTGTTGGATGTCTCCAGTCGCTGGCTAGCGGACGGCCCACTACCGGATAAGCCCTCTTGATCTCGGCCGATGACAGAGGGCGTATCATCGGCCTATCCCGGTTTTGCGATACCCTCGAAGCCGCCCCGGGCGGGCTTCCTCGCGGGCACTCGGCGTAACTAGAAGTTACGCAGCGAGGGCCAAGTTGTTGTTGGCAGTTGGATTTTTCCCGAGTGTTTTACCAGGAACCCGAGGACCTGGGCACGCGGCCACGGCTTCACTTATCCCGTCGAAGCCAGTCGCCCCCCGAACAACGTAATTTAGTCTGTGACGCCCTCTCTTTCAACCCGGGATCGACCTCAGCTTTCACTGTAGACCGCTCTGGTATTTCTTTGGTATTCCATCGCTTGAGAGCAGAGACCGCACGCAATTCTTCCCCGCGTGCTTCGCCACGTACAACGCTCGGTCCGCTGCCGGAAATAGCCAATCCCCGTGCGGAACCGTCTCCGGATAGCCAGCGATACCGAACGAGGCCGTGATGCGGATCGCCGTCCCTTCAAATACCACCGGCCGCTCGGCGATCGCCGTCCGGAGTCGCTCCGCAAGCTCCGTCGCGCCAGCAATCGGTGTTTGTGGAAGGAGCATGATCATCTCCTCACCGCCGTACCTTGCGCAAATATCGATCGCTCGCACGCCGTCGCCGAGGATCTTTCCAAGCTGGCGCAGCACCGCATCGCCTGCTTCGTGGCCATACGTGTCATTGACGTTCTTGAAGTCATCGATGTCGACGAGAATCAGCGAGGAAGAACCACCGAATCGATCGGTCTCGGCCAGCACGCGTCGCAGTTGCTCGTCGAAGTCACGTCGGTTGCGAAGACCGGTGAGCGAGTCGGTTCGCGCGCGTTGACTGACTTCTTCAATCTCCCAGACTTTCTCCAGGAACGCCCGAGCGACGGCGGCAAGGAGCCCAACGTTTCGAGCTTCCTCAACACCGAGGCTGCCAGGCTCCGCACCCTCGACGACGATCGCGCCGATCACGCGCTGCTCCCAGACGATGGGCACGACGACGAGCGATGGAATGGGACGGTACGCGAGGGTCGCCGTGTACGCAGGCTCCGATCGAGTCACGGCGCGCGCGTCGTGCAGGAGCAGCGGCAGGCCATCGCGACAGGTACGCCCGACGAGTGTATCCTTGCCGATGATCATTCCGGTCTCGAGAGCGAGCTCACGCGAGGCGTATTGAACGAGGCCATACGCGTCCTGCGGAAGCCAGCGAATCAGCAGCGCCGATCGGCCTGACGTAACTTCGAGCGCGGCTTCGCAGACGGCGCTGCCGAGTGCTTCGGCACTCTTATGCACTTGCAGGCGCTGCATGGCATCGATCAGGGCCTGATTGCGGCGACTGTGTCTGCTCGAGGCCGTGCGCATGTCGATCAGTTCGAGATAGGCCGCCAGCTGAGCCGCAAAGCGTGGCAGCCACTCCTTGAGTGCCTCACGAGATTGGGCAAGGCCGATGTTGCTGCTCACGCTGAGAACGCCGTGCAGGGTGACGTCGCCGCCCTCGAGAGTGCTGATGACCGGTGCTGTGACGAACAACGGCGCTTCGTCACTTCCCTCGCTGGTCACAATGCGCTCTTGCGCGGCCCAACTCGCAAGCGGGCCCCACTCGCGGACGCGGAAGAATTGCGGAAGCGAGCTCTCCTCGGTTGACCACGCCTGGGGCAGCAACGCGTCGCGTTCTTCGCTCCATCGCCAAAAGATGGCCTCGTCGGCCTGTACGAGATCGCGGATGTCTCGTAGGAGACCTTCGACCGTCGCGAGATCCCTGGTGGCCTCGGTCCGTTCGACGGAGAGCAGAACATCTCGCTTCAGCGCCGCCGTGGGCATTGGTCGCGACGGCGTGGGCCGCGCGATCTGCGCCTCGAGCCGAGTCACTCTGCGCTCACGGCGCGCGTGGATTGCGGCCAGGCGGCGCGCGTAGAAATACGGCAACGCGCCCACTGCGACGGCGAGTGTGGCTCCGCCTAACGTGAAGGCCAGCGGTCCCTTCTTTTCAAGGGCAAGCGCGGCAGAAACACCGGCGAGCGCAAACGAAGCAACACCGATCGCAAGGCCGAAGCATTCGGCCATGCCCCACGCAGCGATGCCCACGGTCACGAGCGCGGTACTGGCGCCGCCAGTGAGCACGGCGAGAAGAGACGCGGCAATCATGCTCGCCGCAGCGAGCGGCTTCTTGTGGCGCCTGACCGCCGGGGGAAGCGAGCCACGAATGGCCAAAGCAGCCACAGCGACCGCGCCCAACAGCGCGAGCGTCGACACGGTCGTCGACCAACTCTGGCCGACGACGATGACATTGTGGGCACTCGTCTGGGTCGTCACGTTATGAAAGCGAGGTACGCGAGGCGGAACGCGGCGGCTTGACCGCCGAACCGCGACTCAGACGTGGTTTATGCGCGACGCCGCGACGGCCGCGCCAAAACCGTTATCGATGTTGACGACCGTGATGCCCGCGGCGCAACTATTCAGCATTGTGAGGAGAGCGGCGAGGCCGTGGAACGAGGCGCCATAGCCGACGCTGGTGGGGACAGCGATGACCGGAACGCGCACTAGCCCCCCAATCACGGAAGGCAAGGCACCGTCCATCCCCGCCACGACAAGGATAACGGAAGCCGTCATCAGGTCGTCGCGGCGGGACAGCACGCGGTGGATTCCGGCGACTCCGACGTCGATCAGCCGCGAGACGCAGTTTCCCAGGGCCTGTGCAGTCACCGCGGCCTCCTCGGCCACGGGAAGATCCGAGGTTCCTGCGGTCACGATGAGGATCGTTCCGCGGCCGGTCCGCGGCGTTCGCTTCGCCGGCGCCAGGTAGGCCGTGCGCGCGATCTCATTGAGCTCGAGTGCTGGGACGCGGTCAACCAGCGCGGCAGCCGCCTCGGTGGAGAGTCTCGTCACGAGCAACCCCTCACCCCGCTCGGCAATCCGAGTCGCGATGCCGACGAGATGGCCAATCGACTTCCCCTCCCCGAACACGACCTCGGGAAAACCCTGGCGCAGCGCTCGATGATGATCGAGCGTCGCGAAGCCTAACGATTCAGCAGGCTCGAAGGAGAGACGTCCGAGCGCTTCGTCGATTCCAAGAGCGCCGTTCGCAACCTGATCGAGCAAGTCGCGAACGTGCTCGCGTCTCATGACTGGCCAACCTCGAGCAGCTCCGACTGGTCCGCGCTCTCCTCGGCGGCAAAGCGGTCGCAGGTTCGGAGGTACTCCTCGAAGATACCCTCGACTTCGCCTAACGACGACACGGCATGGAGCTTCTTGCGCAGATCGGCCGAACCCGGGAGACCCTTCACGTACCAACCGAGGTGTTTCCGGAATTCGATCGCGGCGCCGCGCGGGTCGACCTCGTATTGCTCGGCCATCCCTGCGTGATCCAGAGCGACACGGAAGCGCTCCTCGACGGTCGGATCCGGCCGCTTCGGCCGCCCGGCGAGGAGGTCTCGCGTCTGGTCGAAGATCCACGGCTGGCCGAATGAACCGCGAGCGATCATGACGCCGGCACAGCCGGTTTCGCGCTGCATGCGCATCGCGTCCTCGGCGCTCTTGATGTCGCCATTGCCGAGCACGGGAATCGTCAGCGCATCGACGACGGCGGCGATCTCCTCCCAGCGCGCGGACCCGGAGTACATCTGCGTCCGGGTCCTGGGATGGAGCGTGAGCACGCGCGCGCCGGCGTCCTCGCAACGGCGCGCGATGCTGACGGGATCGCGCATCTCCTCGTTCCAGCCGCTTCGAATCTTGCACGTCACCGGCAGGTGCGTGCTGCGGGCAACGCTCCGAATGACGTCCTCGACCAGATTGAGATCTCGCAAGCAGCCCGAGCCACCGTTGCGCCTAACGACTTTCTTGACTGGGCAGCCGAAGTTGATGTCGATGAATTCGGGCCGGAAGACGTCCGTCACAAACGCGGCGGCTTCGCCCATCGCGCCGGTGTCGGCGCCGAAGATCTGCACGCCAATCGGCCGCTCGTCGCTGCCGAAGCGGAGCTTCTCGATTGTCGCTGGATTCTCACGACGAATGCCTTCCGCCGAGAGGAACTCGGTGACGACGACGTCCGCGCCGAAGCGACGGCAGAGGCGTCGGAAGGGCGATTCCGACACTCCAGCCATTGGCGCGAGGTAAAGTGGCACCTCGGCGTCGAGCTCAAAGGGAAAGCGTTTCATTCCTTCAAGTTAAGAACCGGTCGAAGTGCATGCAACGTCAGCATTTGACACGTGTTGTCGCTCTCGGTAACTTCGCAGTTTGCCCCTGACGCCCGACTTCCCTTCGTTCACAGCACGAGGCACGACCGTAGATGGAACTGCGCGAATTCTTCAGCGAGGATGCAATTCAGCTGAACCTGCAGGGTACGACGAAGGACGACATTCTAAAAGAGCTTATCGCACTGCTGAAGTTGGACGAGAAATCCGACGGCATGTTGTTCAAGATGCTCAAGCGACGCGAGAATCTCGGCTCGACCGGCATCGGCCGCGGGATTGCAATTCCCCACTGCCGCTCCCTTGTCGTGAATCGGTTACGCGTCGCCTTCGGCCGCAAGGCAAGCGGCGTCGATTTCAAGGCGATCGATGAGAAACCTGTAAACTTCCTCTTTCTCATCGTCGCGCCCCCGCTCGAGGTGTCGAATCAATATCTCCCGGTGCTCGGGAAGATCGCGCAGTTCAGCAAGGAGCCGGACGTGCCGCAACGATTGTTGACGATTACGGAACCCAAACAGTTCCTCGCGCTCCTCGAGGAGAAAGGGGTCTGATTGAAGACGCTATTCCCATTCGATCGTCGCGGGCGGTTTCGAGCTCACATCGTACACGACGCGATTGATCCCGCGGACCTCGTTGATGATCCGGCTGGAGATCCTTCCCAGCGCATCGTGAGGAAACTCGTACCAGTCGGCGGTCATGCCGTCCGTGCTCGTCACCGCTCGTAAGGCGACGACGTTCTCATAGGTCCGGTAGTCGCCCATCACGCCGACGCTGCGGATCGGGAGGAGCACGGCGAATGCTTGCCAAATCCGGTCGTAAAGACCTGCGTCGCGGATCTCCTCGAGATAGATCGCGTCCGCCTGTCGCAGGACGTCGAGCGCGTCACGAGTGATCGGACCCAGGACGCGAATACCAAGGCCCGGCCCCGGGAAGGGATGACGGCCGATCATCGCTTCAGGAAGCCCAAGCTCGCGTCCCACGTTGCGCACTTCGTCCTTGAAGAGCTCGCGCAACGGCTCGATGAGCTTGAAGCGCATCCCCGGTTTGAGTCCGCCAACGTTGTGGTGCGTCTTGATCGTCACCGAAGGACCGCCGCGCGGGGATGCTGATTCGATGACGTCCGGATACAGCGTGCCCTGCACCAGAAAATCCGCGTCGCCGATGTTGTGCGTTGCGTCCTCGAAGACGTCGATGAAGGTGTGGCCGATGATTCGGCGCTTTTCCTCCGGATCCGCCACGCCCTCGAGCGCATCCAGGAATCGCTGCGACGCATCGACCGTGATCAGCTCGATGCCGAGGTGAGCCCGGAACGTGCGCTCCACCTGTTCGCGCTCGTGCAGCCGAAGCAACCCGGTGTCCACGAATACACAGGTGAGCTGATCGCCGATCGCGCGGTGCACGAGTGTTGCCGCGACCGAAGAGTCCACCCCGCCGGACAATCCGCAGATCGCGCGCCGATTGCCGACGACGTTTCGAATCTTTGCAACTTCGTCGTCGATGAGCGCACTGGGCGTCCATGAGGGCGTCGCGCCGCAGACCTCGAAGAGAAAGTTCGCAAGGAGCTCGCTGCCGCGCGGTGTGTGAGCCACCTCCGGATGGAATTGCACGCCATACCACGGCTTCGACTCATGTCGGAACGCCGCGATCGGCGAGCTGTCGCTGCTCGCGATACTCACGAAGCCGCGTGGCAGCGAGCGCACCTGATCGCCGTGGCTCATCCACGCAACAAAGGCCTCCTGCGTCTCGAAACCCTTGAAGAGCGGTCCGCTGCCCGCACAAACGCGCACTTCGGCGCGTCCATATTCGCGGCCCTCGGCTAGAGCGACTTCTCCGCCATTGAGGTACGCGATGAGGTTCATCCCATAGCAGACGCCGAGCACCGGCGCGATGTCGAGCATGGCGCGCTGCGCCGTTGGAACGTTCTCTCCGTACACGGAGTTGGGGCCGCCGCTGAAAATGATTCCCGTCGGCGCCCACTCGCGTATGAATTCGACCGACACTGTCGGCGGGTGGATCTCGGAGTACACGCGCGCCTCACGTACCCGACGCGCGATCAGTTGCGTGTATTGGGAGCCGTAATCGATGATGAGAACGCGAGAGCTCATCATCGACGCCATTCAGCTGGGTCCAGAACGAGAAATTCCACCTGTTTTGTATCCAGATCCAGGATGGCGGCCGATGGTGTTCCGTAAAGCCAGCCGCACGCTTCACCTGGATTCACGATCAACGTGTCGCCGCGCGATTTCATCTCCTGCTTGTGCGTCCCGCCATGCACGACGATCGCATGCGACTCGATCGAGCGCTGTTGCACGTCACCAATGTCGTGGACGAGGAGCAGTCGTTGGCCGCCGATCTCGAAGCTGTGCGGCGAGTCGAAGAGCTCCGTGCCGAAGGCGCTTTGCGCGCGCGTCAACAGACCTTGCTTGTCCCCGTCATTGTTGCCGTAGACGCCGGCGAGCGAAAGCTTTGTCTCCTCGAACGGCTTGAGAACAAAGGGCGCGCAGTAGTCGCCGCCGTGAAGGACCATGCCGACGCCGCCGGCGATCATCAGGCGCAGCAGCTCGGCCACAGCGGGGACGCGGTCGTGCGAGTCGGACATCAGACCGATGCGCATCAGCTCCTCCACTCCGGGTCATCGACCTCTTGCTGCACCAGGGTCTCGTACGTCTCCCGCTCCGTGACGATGGCGAAGCGATCGCCGTCGACCAGCACTTCGGCGCCACGCGGACGACTATTGTAGTTCGACGACATGACGAAGCCATACGCGCCAACGTCGAAGACCGCGAGGAGGTCGCCGGGGCGCACGTTCTGGACCTCGCGATCGAGCGCGAGGAAATCCCCGCTCTCGCACACCGGTCCAACGACGTCCGCACGGACGCGATCGTCGCTGGCCTGTACTGCCTCGATACGATGGAAGGCGCCGTAGTGCGATGGGCGGAGGAGCTCGGTCATGCCCGCATCCGTGATGACGTATTCTTTGCCACCGCTGTGCTTTCGATAGAGCACGCGTGTCAGAAGCACGCCCGCGTTGCCGACGACGAATCGACCTGGCTCCATGATCAGCTGCAACCCGCTCTCGGCGACGAGCGGCAGCACCGACTGCGCGAATCGGCCGAGATCGGGCGGCTCTTCCGTATCGTAGCGCACCCCAAGGCCGCCGCCGATGTCGAGGTAGCGAAGCGACCCAACGCCGCGCTCGCGGAGGTCGGCCGCGATGGTCGTTAGGCGCTCGGTGCCGACTCGATACGGGTCAACGCGCGAGAGTTGCGAGCCCAGGTGCATGTCGAGCCCGAGGAGCGTGAGATGTGGCAGCGACGCGGCGAGCTCCGCAACGCGGCGCGCGTCGTCGAACGGAACGCCGAACTTGTGACCGCGCTCGCCGGTCCGAATGTACTGATGTGCTGCATCCACCGTGATTTCCGGATTGACGCGGATCGAGACGGGTGCGCGTACGCGACGCCGTGCCGCCATGTGGTCGAGGAGATGAAGCTCCATCTCCGACTCGACGTTCACGAGCAAGACCTGCGCATCCAGCGCTTCACCCAACTCGTGTTCGGTCTTCCCCACACCGCCGAAGATGATCTCGTCTCCACGAAAGCCCGCTTGCAGCGCGCGAAATAGCTCTCCCCCGGAGACGACATCGGCGCCGGCGCCCAGCCCATGCACGAAGCGGAGGACCGCTCGATTCGAATTCGCCTTGAGCGTATAGTGAATCCGATGCGGAACGGGCGCGAGCGTCTCCTCGAGTAGCTCGTACCGGTTGCGCACGGTCGCCGTGCTGTAGACATAGCTCGGGGTGCCCGCCGCCTCGGCAATGGCGTCGAGGGGAATACCCTCGCAGCGCAGCACGCCGGCGCTCCGCACAAAGCCCGCGCTCAGTACGCTCTGGCCCATACGGCTTCGGTCGTCGCGGCCTGGTTGCAACGCAAGCAATGGGTCGGCGCCTCGGCCGAGCGGAACTCCTCGTCAGGCAGGACGCGGATGGTCGCTTTGGTTTCTTCCTTGATGCGCGCTTCGCATGCGGCGTCTCCACACCAGCCAGCATAGACGAAGGCGCCTTCGCCCTCCATGATCTGGCGGAAGCGGTCGTAATCGACGTCGCCGCGAACGCTGTTCGTGTCCTGCCGGTCGCGCGCGACCGCGAGCATGTCGAGTTGAATGCGCGCCAGGAGATCGCTGGCATCCTCGCCGAGCGAGTCGAGGGACGCAGGGTGCTTCTCGCCGCTGTCGCGCCTAACGAGCACCGCCTGATTCTTGTCGAGATCCTTGGGACCGATCTCCACGCGCAGCGGCACGCCGCGGAGCTCCCACTCGTAGTACTTCGCGCCGGGCTTGATGCCCTGCCGCGCGTCGAGATGGACGCGCAGACGGCCGGGATCGCGGCGTTCCCAACCGGTGAGCGTCGAGAGAATCCGCGTCGTCGCCTCGAGCACCCGGCCGCGCTCGTCGTCCGTGCGATAGATCGGCACGATGACGATCTCGGTGGGCGCGAGGAGCGGCGGAATGCGAACCCCCTTGTCGTCGCCATGTGTCATGACGAGTCCGCCGACGAGACGCGTCGAGACGCCCCAGCTCGTGTTCCAGGCGAATTCCATATTCCCTGATTCCGCTTGGAACTTGAGATCAAAAACTTTCGCGAAGTTTTGCCCCAGATTGTGCGAGGTGCCCGCCTGTAGCGCCTTGTTGTCCTGCATCATTGCTTCGCATGCGTACGTGCGCACTGCGCCGGCAAACCGCTCCGAATCGGTCTTCCGGCCGGTGATGACGGGCATCGCCATCCAGCCTTCCATGAAATCGCGATAGAGCCCGAGAATCTTGCGCGCCTCCTCCTCTGCCTCGTCGTGCGTGGCGTGTGCGGTGTGGCCCTCCTGCCAGAGGAACTCGAGTGTGCGCAGGAAGAGCCGCGTGCGCATCTCCCAGCGCACGACATTCGCCCATTGATTGATGAGCAGGGGCAGGTCGCGATAGCTCTGCACCCACTTGGCGAACATCGAGTAGATGATCGTTTCGGACGTGGGCCTAACGATGAGCGGCTCCTCGAGCTTCTTGCCGCCGCCGTGCGTGACGACGGCGGTTTCGGGCGCGAAGCCTTCCACGTGCTGCGCCTCGCGATGCAGAAAGCTCTCGGGGATGAACAGCGGGAAGTACGCGTTCTTGTGGCCCGTCTCCTTGAACATGTCGTCCAATGTGCGCTGCATGCGCTCCCAGATGCCGTAGCCATTGGGGCGAATGACCATGCAGCCGCGAACCGGCGAATAATCAGCCAGTTCCGCACGGAGCACGACCTCGTTATACCAGGCGCTGAAGTCTTCCGCGCGGGTTGTGAGTCTCTTCTCCTCTGCCATGTGCTGGATCGTAGAGCTAAGCAAGTGTCTTTGAATCGCGGACGAGGCTCACGAGACTCGCGAGCGTCTTTGGCATCTGCGTGAATCGTTCGATGAGACTCGCGCTGGCGCCTTCGACCGGTTGCACCTCATCGAGTCCAATACTGCCATCCTGGCCGACGGTTACGAAATACGTCGCGCCCGCCGAGGAAGCGGCTTTTCGCTGCTTGCTGATCGTTTGTGTGCGCAGCGCGTACTCGGCTGCACCACCAGCGCGGCGCAACGCCGTGGCAGCGCGCATCACGTCACGGAGATCGCCGCTCTCCGCGGCGGCAACCCAGAAATCAGGCTCCTCCATGGGCGCATCGCTGAAGCCGCGCGCGCGCAGCAACTCGCCGAGGACGACGTCTCCCATGCCGAAGCCGAGCGCGGGCAGATCCGTGCCGCCGAGCGACTTGAGCAAGTTGTCATAGCGCCCGCCGCCACAGATCGCGCGAAATTCTCCCCGCGCATCGAACAGCTCGAACACGATGCCGGTGTAATACGCAAGACCTCGCACGATCGAGAGGTCGAGCTGCACCCAATCGGCAACGCCGAGATCTTGCAAATACGCGTAATACCTTTCGAGCTCGGCGATCCGTTCGGCAACGGCCGGCGTGTCGCCGTACGCGGCACGCAGCGCGTCGAGCGTCACGCCATCCATGAGGTGAAACAGCGCGTCGCGCGACTCCGGTGTCATTTTCAACGCCGCAAGTTTCTCCGCCGATACTTCGCGCGGCTGGCGCTCGATCTTGTCGATCACGCCGAACACATCACCCAGTCTCTCTTCTCCCACGCCGAGACGCTCCAGCAAGGCACGCAGAAGCCGGCGATCGCTGACGCGCGCGCGGACATCGTCCGGCGACAAACCGCACTCGCGCATCACGTCGATCGCGACGGCAAGCAGCTCGGCGTCGGCAGTGACATCCTTCTCGCCGATGATGTCGACGTTGAGTTGAAAGTGTTCGCGCAGTCGTCCCTTCTGTTGACGCTCGTACCGAAACAGCTGCGGCAGCGAGAACCACCGCACCGGCTTCCGCAGCGCGTTCGCCTTGGCCGCCACCATGCGCGCGAGCGTTGGCGTCATCTCTGGGCGCAGCGCGACCTCGCGGCCGCCCTTGTCGGTAAAGTTGTACAACTGTCCGACTATTTCGTCACCACTCTTCTTCGTGTACAGCTCGAGCGCTTCGAGCGGTGGGCCGTCGTACTCGACGAAAGCATACCGTCGCGCGACCTCGCGCCAAATGCGCGCGATGTAAGCGCGCTGGGCGAACTCGGCGGGATAGAAATCGCGAAAGCCGGGCAGGGCGCCTTGAGCCATCCGTACAAACTACCGGGACTTGGGAGATAGCTGCAAGCGAGCCATCGCGTCACCGACGGTGTGAAATGATCCAGTGACGAGCATCGTGTTCCCAAGCGTCGACGCTCGCGCAAGCGCGGCGTCGAAGTCAGCGACGACTTCGGCGGCGATCGACTGCGCATCGGCGAAGCGCTTCACCTCGTCGAGATCCCAGATGCGATTTGTCGGAGCGCTCGGGGCAAGCGTGCAGACAAAGCACGACAAGTGAGGGGCGAGATTTCGAAGCATCGCGCGCCAGTCTTTGTCGGCGAGAACGGCAAACAAAGCCACCACCGGCGACTCCAGCTGGACAGCTGAGAGTGTCTCGGCAAGGACGAGCGCGCCTTCCGCGTTGTGCGCGACGTCGAAGATGTAGCGGCCCTCGCGCTGAAAGCGGCCGGCGACGCGGACGGTTTCCAAAGACCGCGACGCCTCCTCGAGAGTCGTAGCGTAAGGCGCTCCGGCCGCGTCGAGAAGTATGAGTGCGAATGCCACGTTCTCGGCTTGGTGTCTGCCGGCGAGTGGTGTCGTCAGGCGAGCGCCGGAGCCAAGCGCCTCGAGCTCGAACGTTGTTCCGAACGGACCGATTCCGAGGCCGCCGATGGCGCATTCCTCGGCCACGATCCGCACGGGAGCCGCACCCGCCTTGCGTGCGTCGCGTGCGAGCACCTGTCGCAGCGATCGATCGCTCTCGCCGACGACTGCTGCTCGACCAGTCTTGTAGATGCCGGCTTTCTCGGCGGCGATCTGCTCGAGCGTGTCGCCGAGGTAGTCGGTGTGATCAAAGTCGATCGTTGTCACGCCCGCAACAATCGGATCCAGCACATTCGTCGCGTCGAGGCGACCCCCGAGCCCCGTTTCGATCACGGCAACGTCGACCTGTGCCCTTGCAAAATGCGCAAAGGCGAGCGCCGTCGTCGCCTCAAAAAAGGTGGCGCCGATCGATTCGACCAGCGGCGTCCAGTGATCGACAAATGCTATCACTTCGTCTGCTGAAATCCACTCGCCGTCCACGACGATGCGCTCGCGAAAATCCACGAGGTGTGGCGACGTGTACGTACCAACGCGCATTCCCTTCGCGCGAAGCAAGGCCTCCACGGTAGCGACGCTGCTACCCTTCCCGTTCGTTCCAGCAATGTGAATCGACGGAAAGGACCGATGCGGATCATTGAGCGCGTCGAGAAGCGCGATCGTTCGCTCGAGTCCGAACTTGAACGGCCCGGTTGTGCGGGCGAAGAGGTACTCGCTGGCCTGAACGTAGCGCGCGTCTTCAGCGTCGCGCGCCGGCAGCGATACCGGCGTTGGTGCAGTCGTCAGGACGCAGCCCACCCCGTTGCCGCAGGGCGCCCTGACATGTGGCGCAGCAGCTGGCCGACTGTGCGCTTGAGATTTCGCCGATGCACGACGGAATCGAGCATCCCGTGATCGAGCAGGAACTCCGACGTCTGAAATCCGTCCGGAAGATCCTGGCCAAGTGTCTGCTTGATGACGCGCGGGCCGGCGAAGCCGATCACCGCGCCCGGTTCGGCGAGTATGGCGTCGCCGAGCATCGCGTAACTCGCGCTCACGCCACCAGTCGTCGGATTTGTGAGAATCGAGATGTACGGAATACGCCGTTCAGCAAGCATCGCAAGCACGGCAGAGACCTTCGCCATTTGCATCAGCGACAGTACGCCTTCCTGCATGCGCGCACCACCCGATGCCGAGATCACGATGAGCGGGAATTTGCGCTCGAGCGATCGCTGAGCGAGGCGCGCGATTTTCTCCCCGACGACTGATCCCATCGAGCCGCCCATGAAGGCGAAATCCATGACGCCGATGTTGACCGGGAGTCCGTCGAGCGTGCCATCGCAGGCAAGCAGCGCATCCGCGTCGCCCGCATTGGACAATGCTTTCTTGAGGCGCTGCGGGTACTCGGGGAACGAGAGCGGATCAGCGGAGCGAAGATCGACCTCGAGCTCCTCCATCGTGCCGTCATCGAGCAGCAGTGTGCAGTACTCGTGCGCGCGAATTCGCCGATGGTAATCGCAGCTCGGACAAACGTTGAAGTTGCGCTCGAACTTCTCACGAATGTCCGTATGCCCGCACGCCTCGCACTTTTCCCAGACGTCCGCGGGAATCTCGAGGCGATCTCGACGAGGTTGACGAGGCTTTTTCTCTTTCTTGAACCAGGCGGCCATGCCCGAAAAGTGTACCGGCCGGGCAAGCGTGGGTAGGGGGAACCGATGTCATCCTGACCACAGCGAAGGATCTAGGTTCCGTTGCGAGTGGCGGGCTTCCAACAACGGACGTTGGATCCTTCGTCGCTGCGCTCCTCAGGACGACAACAGGCTAGCTACATCCCAACCTGTCCCGTTCTTCCGCGGCCCTCGCTGGAGATCCGCACGAGGATTCCGATCGCGAGCCAACTCGCGAGCATGAACGACCCGCCATAGCTGAAGAACGGCAGCGGGATGCCGGTAATGGGCATGAGATTGATCGTCATGCCGATGTTCTCGAGCACGTGCACGAGCCAACTGGACAGCAGTCCAAATGCAATGAGGCTGCTGAACGAATCGTTCGCGCGCTCGGCAATGCGCACGACGCGCAGGAAAAGCGCGAGGAAGAGTACGATGCCGAGTGTCACGCCAATGAAGCCCAACTCCTCACCGACGACGGCCCAGATGAAGTCCGTATGCTGCGCGGGAAGGAACGCGAGTCGCTTCTGTGGTCCTTGCAGGTAGCCCTTGCCGAACCAGCCTCCCGATCCAATCGCGACCTGCGATTGAATGACGTGATAACCCGATCGTCGCGGATCGATCGAGGGATCGAGGAAGACGCGCAATCTGTTCTGCTGATACGGTTGCAGTCGCTCCCACAGAATCGGAGCGACGACACCCATGAAGACGTTTGCTGTCGCGAGAATAACGCCTTCGAGGACGTACGGCTTGTACCAGATCAATAGCGCGACGAAGAGACAGAACCATGAGGCCCACACGCTCGTACTGAATGCGAGGATCAGACTCACCACGGGGCTGGCAATCAACACGAGCAACCGCCACTCCACGCCCGCCCAGAAGAGCATCCCGAAAAAGATGCCGACGAAGACGATGCCGGTGCCGAGGTCGGGCTGCTTCATGATCAGCACCCAAGGGATTCCGACGATGAGACCTGGCCTCCACAGATCAAGCATCGACTTCGGCGCGTCGCGATTCTTCGAGAGCACGAGCGCGAGCATCATCACGACCGCGAGCTTCGCGAATTCCGAGGGCTGCCCGAGTCGATGTCCGGCGATGGTCAACCAGCCCTTCACGCTCGCGGCAGTTCCAGCGCCCGAGCCAAAACCCGGAATCAGGACGATGATGAGCAGGAAGATCGAGAACCAGTAGAGCGGGACCGTCAACCACTCGATCAATCGCACGCTGGCGCGGCTGATCGCGTACGCCGCGCAAATAGAGAGAACAAACCAGACGATCTGTGCGCGGTATGCTCGGCTGACGTACGTCGGAGCATCGGTCTGGCCGGCGGAGTAGACGGTCGCGATTCCGAAGATCGATAGCGCAAGTGCGATCAGCACCAGCGGCCAATCGACGTTGATTCTGCGCGTCGTCATGCGGTGCGAACCTCCATCAACGGACGCAGCAAGGCTATCGCGAGCACGCCAGCGACCGCTGTTATCGCCGCGGAAAGCGAGGACCACACCACGATCTGCATGAGCAGCTCTGCGCCGTGCATGCGATGGCCGACGACGACAAAAATCAAATCAAAGGTCCACTTGCCGAGAAAAATGAAGAAACCATTCAAGGGCAGATTATCGGCGAAGAAAACGGCTTTGAGCCAGGATGCTCCGAATCCAACAATGGACATACCGAGCGCGGCGGCGCCAAACGCGCCTGGTGAGAGCGAGTCCGAGACGAGACCGAGCGCAAAGCCGAAAAGCGCCGCCAGTCCGGGTCGCATTCTCACGGCGCCGAACATCAGCGCGATGATCAGAAAGTCGATCGACGTGTTCCACGCGAGCAGCGGACGCACCGTGTAGTGCAGCACGATCAGGATCGCGCAGATGACCGCCGTTCGTACTGCGTTCCAGCTCATCAGGGTCTGTGCGTCGTAGTGTCGCGACGAGTAGTGTCGCGTCGAATGGAATCGCGGCGAATCGAGTCACGACGCATGGAATCGCGACGAATGGAGTCGCGGCGTGCCGCCTCACGACGTGCGGCCCGTGCGGCGCGAGCGGAGTCGCTTTGCGCGCGCGCGCGGGCGGCGCTGTCCGTCTCAGCCGCAGCATTCCGCTTCGCGGAATCGGCGCGAGCCGACGAATCCGTTCCGGGGTGCGTCGCCGCCACTTTGCGCAGCGAATCGGCCGCCACGCGGCGACTAGAGTCCGCGGCGGCGCGGCGAACGAGTGAGTCGCCGGAATTCGCGATGCTCCGCGTTGCGGAATCGACGCGAGCGACCATCTGCCACACGTTGTCCATCTTCTGGGGCGAGCGTTGCTGCGTCAGCACCATCACGGAATTCACTTTCGCGGGATTCACCGATGGCTGAAGTAAGTAGGTTCGCGTCCATCCTTCCGCGGTCTTGAGCTCGCGCAGAACGGAGCCGATCGGTATGCCGCGTGGGAAGGTGCCGCCGAGTCCCGAGGTATAGATCATCGTGCCGGCTGGAAGCGTGGTGCGGAAAGGTACTCCACGCAGCTCGAGCAAGTATTCGCTGCTGCTTCCGAGGGTCTGCTGAAGGTGGGGATAGACGATGCCGAACGAGGTGCCGTCCCCCGACATCGCACTCGCCCGGAAATCGGGGTGCGAGAAGAGTATGGCGATACTGATCGTCGGATCGGCGGTTTGCACGAGACCGACCACACCGTCCGGCGAGACGACAGGGCTATATACCTTGATTCCGGCACGCGTGCCGGCCGTCAATGTGAGCGTCGTGACAATGTCCTCGCGCACCGCGTTGTGCACGGCCTCGGCGGGAACGAAGCCGGTGCGCAACCGCGCGCCCAGGCCGAGCAGCTTTCGCAGTTCTTCATTTTCGCTCTGCAGCGCAACGGCATTGAAGCCGCGCATGACCGCCGAGTCCAGCCGTGCGGTTCGCTCTTCGCTCAACTGCCACGCCGCGTGCCAACGCTCGGCGTTGCTCTGCAGGTTGACGAGTGGGGCGACGACTGAACGGCGCAACAACTCGGCCAGCGGGTCTCGCATCTGCAGCGGCAGCACGAGCGCGACGGCCGCCGCAATGAGGCAGCCGATGAACAGCAGAAAATCGATGCGACTACTCAATCGCGTGGCGCGCGCCACCGCCCCTCCCTCTCTCTCAGGTGCTCAGGACCGACCAGTACTTCTCCTCGTCATCGAGGATTCGACCCGTGCCGCGCACAACGCACGTGAGCGGATCCTCATCGACGTGGATAGGCAGACTGGTTTCCTGGCTGAGAAGGAGATCGAGACCTCGGATGAGGGCGCCGCCGCCCGTCATAACGATACCCCGATCGACGATGTCGCTGGCGAGCTCGGGCGGCGTGATCTCGAGCGCACGTCGCACGGCGTCGACGATTGCCTGTACCGGCTCCTGAATCGCCTCACGAATCTCGCTCGAATGGACGCGCACGGTCTTCGGAATGCCGGAGACGAGATCGCGCCCCTTGACCTCCATCTCTCGCTCCTCGCCGACCGGCGCCGCCGATCCGATCTGAATCTTGATCTGCTCTGCCGTAGGTTCGCCGATGAGCAAGTTGTAATTCTTGCGCATGAACTGAACAATCGAGGTGTCCAGCTCGTCACCGCCCACCCGAATCGACGTATCGCTAACGATACCGGACAGCGCGATCACTGCGATCTCGGTCGTGCCCCCACCAATGTCTATCACCATGTTGCCGGTTGGCGTCTCGACCGGTAGCCCGACGCCGATCGCCGCCGCCATCGGCTCGGCCACCATGAAGACTTCCTTGGCTCCGGCGCCTAACGCCGAATCGCGCACCGCACGCTTCTCCACCTCGGTGATACCAGACGGTACACACACGATCACCCGAGGTTTCACTTTGAAAAAGTGGTTCTCGATGATCAGGGTGAGAAAATAACGGAGCATTTTTTCGGTCACGTCGAAGTCGGCGATGACGCCGTCTTTCATCGGCCGCACGGCAATGACGCCGTCGGGCGTTCGGCCGAGCATGCGCTTCGCCTCGAGACCGACGCCTTTGATCTTCTTCGACTCCCGGTCAATGGCGACGACCGAAGGCTCGTTCAATACGATGCCTTCGCCTTTGACGTAGATAAGTGTGTTCGCTGTGCCGAGGTCGACACCGATCGCATTCGCGGGGAAAAGCGATCCCGCTTTGAAGAAGGGCCAGCGCATCCAGTCGTCCGTTCAGTCGTCACTCGGCCGCGGCGGAGCGATCGAACCGTGAGTGAGGGAGGGAGAAGCGTTAAGGTAGTCGAGCGGGAGAGACCGTACAAGGCGTTGGCCTGACGCAACCTACGATGCCAGCACATCGGTGAGGTTCGTCACACGATCCGACCAGCGGCATTGTCCAAGACGCGCAGGCGAGACTCTCGTAACCCTCCGATGATTTGTAGCGTCGCGAAGGCTCAACGTCATCAATCGAGAAACTTCGTCGGCTCGGTGAACGGGAGGCCGAACGCATCGGCGACTGCAGCATACGTGACCTTGCCCTCCGCGATGTTGAGACCTCTGAGCAGCGCCGGATTATCACGCAACGCTTTCTTCCAACCCTTGTTCGCAAGCTGCATCGCGTACGGCAGCGTTGCGTTCGTGAGCGCCAACGTCGACGTGCGCGGTACGCCGCCGGGCATATTGGCGACGCCGTAGTGGATCACACCATCGACGACATATGTTGGGTTCTCGTGGGTCGTCGGCTTCATCGTTTCGACGCAACCGCCCTGATCGATCGCGACGTCCACGATCACCGACCCGGGCTGCATTTTCGAGAGATCGTCACGACGAATCAGCTTCGGCGCCTTCGCCCCCGGGATCAGCACGGCGCCAACCACGAGATCGGCCGTCTCGACCTCGGAAAGAATGTTATGCCGGTTCGAGTGAATGAGGACGACGTTGGCCGGCATCACGTCCGACAGATAGCGTAGCCGCTCGAGTGACAGGTCGAGGATCGTTACCTTCGCGCCCATTCCCGCGGCGATTTTCGCGGCGTTGATGCCAACGATGCCGCCGCCCAGAATGACGACCTTCGCCGGCGAAACGCCCGGGACGCCGCCCAGCAACACGCCGCGTCCGCCATACAGTTTCTCGAGATACTTGGCCCCCTCCTGCACCGCCATTCGACCCGCGACCTCGGACATCGGCGTGAGCAGTGGCAGCTCGCGCGTCGGCAGCTCGACCGTCTCGTAGGCGATACAGACACCGCCCGTGTCCATGTGCGCCTTCGTCAGTCGCTCATCGGCCGCGAAATGAAAGTATGTGAACACGACCTGCGCGCGACGAATGTGCTTCCACTCGGGCTCGATCGGCTCTTTCACCTTCATGATCATGTCGGCGCCGGCCCACGTCGCATCGGCATTCGGGGCGATCTTCGCGCCGGCGGACGTATACTGGTCGTCCGTAAACCCGCTGCCGATGCCGGCGCCCGTTTCCACGAGGACGGAGTGGCCGGCGGCTACCAGCGCTTCGGCGCCGGCGGGGACAAGGCTCACGCGATTTTCGTTCGTCTTGATTTCCTTCGGAACGCCGATTTTCATAGGAAGAGTTCGAGGCAGGGGCAGGATGCAGGGTCAGGATGCGGGGTCAAGCTGCGGGTTGGACGGATGCACGG